>JADKKK010000013.1 GCA_016720545.1 Myxococcales bacterium | reverse complement strand
GGGGAGGCAAAATGACGCGCGCGGTCGAGCTGCGCGGGGTGGCGTCGCGTGAGGCACCCGGCTAGACGGACGCGATGGGCCCCCACGCCGCGACCGCCGCGCCCGCGTCACCCGAGCTCACGTGCGACGCGCTCACCTCGACCTTCCGCGTCCTGCAGCGGCGGGGCGGCCACCGGTTCTCGGTCGACGACCGCATGACCGCGTGGGTCGCCGCCACGCTCGCCCGCGGGCGCGTCGAGGGCGCGTCGGGCTGGCCGTGCGCGCGGTCCTCGTCGGGGAGCACGGGCCCGCTCCGCGTGCTCGACCTGGGCACGGGCATCGGCTCGGTGCTGCTCATGGTGGCCTGGGCGGCGCCCGAAGCGGAGCTCGTCGGGGTGGAGGCGCAGGCCGAGAGCTACGCGCTGCTCACCCAGAACGTCGAGCGCAACGGCCTCGTGTCACGCGTGCGAGCGCTGCACGGCGACTTGCGTGCGCGCGTGCCCGAGCTGCCGGCGAGGAGCTTCGACCTCGTCACCGGGACGCCGCCTTACCTGCCTCCGGGGACCGCCACGCCCTCGCCCGATGCCCAGCGGGCCGCCGCGCGCATCGAGCTGCGCGGGGGCATCGAGGCGTACCTGGTGGCCGCGGCGCACGCCGTCGCGCCCGACGGTCGGGTCGTCGTGTGCGCCGACGGGCGCACCCCCGAGCGCACGCGCCGGGCCGCGCGCGACGCGGGGCTCCACGCGCTCGCGGCGCTCCACGTGGCGCCGCGCGAGGGCGCAGGCCCGCTGTTCACCGTGTGGACGCTCTCCCTCGCGGCCCAGGCGGGCCACGAGCTGGCGCCGACCTGCGACGAGGCCACCCACGTCCAGCGCGACGCCCGCGGAGAGCGCACCGCGGCCTCCCGCGAGGTGCTGGCGATGTTCGGGCTCTGAAGGTCCCGCTCAAGATGCCTGCAAACAGCATGGAATCGAGGCCGCGCGTCGCTGCGCCGGGCTCCGCGCGCGGGAGGTGCTAAAGTGCCGGCCATGTCGCCGAAACAGTGGGTCTGGGTGGGGGGATCGGTCGCGCTCGTGGCCTGGGGTGGGCACACGGTGGTGGGGTGCGTGGGCTCCGAGCCGGTGCCTTCGACCGACGCCGCGACGAAGCCGACCCCGCCCGTCGAAGGTGGGCCGCCCGGGAGCAAGCCGAACGGCCAGGCGTGCGCGGCGCCCACCGACTGCCAGTCGAGCCAGTGCGTAGACGGCGTGTGCTGCGCGAGCGCGTGCAGCGGCAAGTGCGAGGCGTGCAACCTCCCCGGCAAGGCGGGCACGTGCGAGCCCGTCCCCGACGGGGAGGACCCCGCGAACGACTGCCCCACCACGCCGCTGCCCCCCGTGGACGCGGGCGTGGTCGACGACGACGCCGGCGCCGACGCCGCCGGGGCCATCAACGTCCCCGAGGCGGGCGTCACGACGGACGACACCAAGTGCGCGGGGAAGTGCGACGGCAAGCGCGCGTGCGCGTTCCCGGCCTCGAAGAGGCGCTGCGGCACCTCGTTCTGCAACTCCCCCACGGAGGAGGGGCGCGCGGCCTGCGACGGCGCGGGCCATTGCTTGCTCGGCCTCGAGGCCTGCGACGCCTACTCGTGTACGCCTGGCGATCCCACGTGCAAGACCACGTGCACGTCGCCGAGCGACTGCCTCCCCACCCACTATTGCGCGGGCACCGGCTGCAAGCCTCGCCTCGGCAACGGCACGGTGTGCCAGGCCGGCCCCCAGTGCACCTCCGGCTACTGCGTCGGCAACGTGTGCTGCGACGACGCCTGCGCGGTGACCGGCGGCTCGTGCAGCGCGCCCGGGAGTGTAGGCAAGTGTGTGTGTCCTGCCTGCCCCAGCGGGGGCGCGTGCACTCTCTGGTACCGCGACAAGGACAACGACGGCTTCGGCGACAAGGACGGCACGGTGCTCAACGGGAACGCGGCGCCGGGCTGCATCGCGGGGCCCGCGCCGGTGCCCGGGTTCGTGAAAGACAACACCGACTGCGACGACAACAGCGCCAACGTGAAGCCGGGCCAGACGGCGTATTTCACCACCCCCCGCGCGAACGGCTCGTTCGACTACGACTGCAGCGGCTCGGTCGAGAAGGAGGGCTCGACCTACGTAGGCGGCTCGTGCGGCTATTGCGCGATCGACCGCGGCGTGTGCGCACTCAAGACCGCCTGCTCGACGGCGCGCTCGCAGGCGTATCACGGGTGCATCAACTTCTCGCTCTTCGGTGCGCCGTCGTGCAAGAGCACCTCGCAAGGGGCCTTCCACTCCACGGTGGCTTGCGGGGCCACCGGCACGTACTACACGTGCGGCTCCTGCTCGGCCGCCGGGGGCACGGCGTCCTTCACGACCGCGGCGAAGGCGCAGGGCTGCCACTGAGCCACGCGCGCGCTCGGTTCGGCGCGTCCGCGTGGCGCGCGGGGCTCGCCGCGCTCACGCTCGGCGCTCTTGGCCCGTGCGTGCTCGGGGCGTGTCGCGACGACAGCGGCCCGGTCGAGGCACCTCCACTGCCGCCGCTCGCGGACGCGGGGCCGGACGTCCGCCCCGACACTCGCCCCGAGCCCCCACGCGGCCCGACGATCGAGGTCGCGTCGTTCAACGTGCACCGCCTCTTCGACACCGTCTGCGACACCGGCGACTGCGGGCCTGGGGCTTACGAGGAGGAGCCGAGCCCGGCCGCGCTCGCCGCGAAGGCCGCCGAGCTCGGCGCGGCGATCCGGGCCCTCCGCGCGGGCGTGGTGCTCCTCCAAGAGGTCGAGTCGCAGGCCTCGCTCCGCGCGCTCACCGAGGCCGTGCCCGAGCTGCCGTCCGCCGTGCTCGGCGAGACCGGCGGCGCCGCCTCGGTCGACGTGGCGGTGCTCTCGGCCTACCCGATCACCAAGGTGCGCAGCCACTACGCGACGCCGCTCACCCTGCCCGACGGGCGCACGACCACGTTCTCGCGCGATCTCCTCGAGGTGCACTTGCAGCCCCCGAGCCCGTTCAGCGAGCTCATCGTGCTCGTCGCGCACTTCCGCTCGAAGGTGAATGACGACCCCGAGCGGCGCCTCGCCGAGGCCCGCGCGGCCCGCGCGATCACGGTGTCGGTCGCGCAGACGTTCCCGACGGCGACGGTCGTGCTGGGGGGCGATCTGAACGACGTGCCCGGGTCCCCCGCCCTGGAGGCGCTCGCCGCGGGCGGTGAGCTCGTGCGGGTGTCGGAGGGGCTCGCGCAGGCGGAGATCGGCACTGTGCGATACGGCGGCGTGTGGGTCGCGCTCGATCACCTGTTCCTCGCTCGGCAGGCGGTAGGTCGGCTCGTGCCCGGTACGTTTCAGGTGTTTCGCGGGGAGCAGGCCGGGTGGGGCGGCTCCGACCACGGGGCGATCCGCGCCACGTTCACGCCCTGACGACTTCCCCCTTCTCAGGAGCGGGAAAACCCTGCACCCTCTCTGCATGAGCGACCTCGGCCCGCGCGCGGGCACGCCGAGCGTGGGGGAGGATCCCGAACCCTCCGACGACCCCACCGTGCCGGTGTCCGCCGAGGTCATGGCCGCTGCGCAGCGGGCCGCCGTGGCGCACATGGAGGCCCGTATGGCGGCCCAGGCTGCCGCCGCTGGCAAGCCCGCGGCGCCCGCGGCGCCCGCCAAGGCCGCGCCGCAGCGCGGGGCGCGCCCCACCGCCCCCGAGGACCGCGCCGTCGCGGCGCCGAGGCCCCCGCCGCAGCGCCTGCGTGGCTACCGCGAGGAAGACGAGAAGGTCATCGTGGAAGGGGCCGCCGTGGTGGAGCCGTCGCTCTCGGTCGACGTGGACCTCGACAGCGCCGACGACGACGCGCTGACACCGCATATGCCCCCGGCCGCCTATCCGCCGCAGGCGCCACAAGGATACCGCGCCCCGCCTCCCGGCCCGGCGCCGACGCCGTACGCGCCGTACGCGCCCGGAGACGCTGGCTTCCTGCCACCCACGCAGCCGGGAGCCCCCTACGTGCAGCCCGGCGGGCTGTACGCGGCGCCCGGCGCCCAGGTGCCGCCCCGCCGGAGGCGCGAGAGCGTCACGGTGGAGCTGCCCCGCGGAGCGCTCGGACCGCCCCCACCCGCCGCCGCGCAAGCGCCCGGTCTCGTGTCGACCCGTGCGCTTTTGTTCGTCGCCATCGCGATCTCCAGCCTCGCGGTGGTCCTGCTCGCCGTGCTCCTCCTCCGCCCCCGCTGATCCGCGACCGCGGCGCGTCACGCGTAGTCGAACGGATCGCGATCGACCGCGCTGCACATGAACGCTACGCCGGGGAGCGCGACGGCGAGCAGCTCGGCGAGCCGCCCCAGCGCCGCGCGCTCGCTGTTTGAGTGTAGAGTGCATGCAATAGCGACCCCCGCCTTCTTCGCGGCGAGCGCGTCGTGGTGGCGGAGCTCGCCCAGCAAGAAGAACGTGGCACCCTCCGCGACGACCTGCGGCAGGAGCTCGCCCGAGGCTCCCGCGCCCACCGCCGCGCAGCGCACGATTTGCGACAGATCCCCCGCCACCAGGACTCGCTCGAGGCCGAGCGCGGCCTTGGCGCGAGCCACGAGCGCGCGCGCGGGCTGCTCCTCCACGCGGCCCACGCGGCCGTAGCCCGGGCCGTCGGGGGCGGGCGCGAGCCGCACGAGATCGTACGCGGGGGTCTCGTACGGGTGGGACGCCCGCAGCGCGCGCACGACGGCCGCGGTCTTGGCGATGGGCACGACCACCTCGAGGCGCACCTCCGGGGCGTGCTCCAGCCTCTCGCGCTGCCCGACGACGGGGTTCGCGCTCGCGCTGCCCCGGAACGTGCCGGTGCCGGGCGAGCGGAACGAGCACGACGTGTAGTCACCGATCACGCCCGCGCCCTCGAACGCGAGCGCCGCCGCGACTCGCTCGATCGCCTCCTCTGGGACGAAGGTCACGAGCTTGTGCTCGTGGTCCTTCGTGATCGCCGCGCCGAGCGGGCGCGACTCGAGGAGCCCGAGCGCCTCGGCGAGCAGATCGTTCGTGCCGCCGGCGGCCGCGTCGAGCGCGGTGTGCGGCGAGTAGAGCGCGACGCCCCGGGCCGCGGCCTCGTACGCGAGATCGCCCGCGACGAAGCGCTTCTGCGCGCGAAAGAGCGGCGGGTGATAGGCCACGATCGCGTCGGCCCCCGCGGCGATCGCCTCCTCCCACACCGCGCGCGTGAGGTCGACGCAGAGCAGCGCCCGCGTGAGCGGCCGCGCGGGATCGCCCACGAGCAGGCCGACGTTGTCCCAGTCGGCGGCGAGACGTGTGGGGGCGAGCGACTCCATGGCCAAGGTGAGATCGCGAACGGTCGGCGTCGTGGGCATGACTTCCGGTAGCACGCACCGCGAGTCGCGTCGCTTCCGCGCCGGCCGCCGGGCCGATAGACTGCCGCGGGTGAGCACGCCCCCGCCCGTCACGCCGCCGTCACCCCCGCCCGCTGCGGAGCCCGCCACGCGCGCCACGACGCCCGACGCCCTGCTCGGGACGTTCGCGGTGTTGCAGGCGCTCACCGGGTTCGTGCCCGTGCCGTTCCTCGATGGCATTCTGTCGCGGAAGCTCGCGCGCACGATGGTGACCACGGTGGCAGGCACCCACAGCCTGGTCGTGCCCGACGACGAGGTGCGCCTCTTGGCGAGCGAGCCCGACGAGGGGCTGCTCGACTTCTTGAAGAGCGCGGCGAAGGGCCTCCTGCTGTTCCCCTTTCGCCTCTTGTTTCGGGCCATTTTCGTGGTGCTCGACGCGAAGGAAGTCACGGACTTGGTGGGCAAGGCCTACGTCCACTCGGTGCTGCTCGATATCGGGTTTGCCGAGGGCTGGTACATGAAGCACGGCGCGGCGCGCTTGGGCGAGGCGGTCGCCCAGGTGCTCGCCACTGTCGACACCCGCCCCACGAACGGCGCGGTCAGCGCGGCGTGGGGCGCGCTGCGAGACAAAGGGCCGGAGCTCCTGGGACGTATCCTCGAGGCCTTCAAGGACAAGCGCGACGACGTCGCTGCGGTCGAGGCGACGCCGCTCGGCCAGGCCTTCGCGGAGGCGGTGAAGAAGGGGAGCCCGTCGCTGCGAGAGGGCCTGCGCGCGGGCCTCGCGAGGGCGCTCGGCGAGCCGGTGGCCGCCGAGGGCGCGGCGGAGGGCGCGCGATGAGGGGGCCCCGCGAGACCTGAGAGGCCGTACGTCCCCGGGCCTTCTAGAGGCGAGGAGGAGCAACGAAGTACGGCGACGTAAATCAGCGAAAAGCCGACCGAATCAAGCGGTTCGGCGCTCTAGCTAGTCTCCTGGAAGCGTGATCCCTTCCAGAAGTCGCCCGGCTCGGCCTTTCGCCACAAGGGAGCGAGGGGGTGTCCCGTTTTCGGCGGCGGTGGGAGGATACTCATGTTCGAGGGTCGGCGTTCTCGCGCGGTCACACCCGAAACCACTGTCCCCTGAGCGCAAAGCGCCGCCTCCACCGCGCGGAACGACGTCCGAGTTGAGGACGGGCCCGCCGCCGCCGAAAACGGGGCACCCCATCGCTCCTCGGCATGACACCGAAGACCGGACTTCTGATACGAACCACGACCCCAGGGGACTAGTCCCCTGGAAGCGTGATCCCTTCCAGAAGTCGCGCGGGTTCGGCCTTTCGCCACAAGGGAGCGAGGGGGTGTCCCGTTTTCGGCGGCGGTGGGAGGATACTCATGTTCGAGGGTCGGCGTTCTCGCGCGGTCACACCCGAAACCACTGTCCCCTGAGCGCAAAGCGCCGCCTCCACCGCGCGGAACGACGTCCGAGTTGAGGACGGGCCCGCCGCCGCCGAAAACGGGACACCCCATCGCTCCTCGGCATGACACCGAAGACCCGACTTCTGATACGAACCACGACTCCAGGGGACTAGCCCCGCCGCAGCGCCTCGAGGTCTACAGCTCGAAGCAATAGAGATGCTGGGAGCTCGAGCACGACCTCACCGAAATAACATCCATCGCCCAGCGGCTATCGTCGTGCGCCGAGCTGCCGACGGTGCCGGTGCCGCTCTTCGTCGTCCAGTTCGTGCACACCGCGCCGGGCGTCCCGGGCGCCCCCGTCCACACATTGACGTCGAGCAGCGCCCTCGTCGCCGTGCGCCGAATCGGGTTGCGAATGACCCCCGACGCGAGGTCGGTGAGGGTCGCCACCGGTTCCGGCAGGTCGGCGACCGTGTACCAAGGGCCCCCCGAGGGCGCCATCTGACGGAGGCGCGCGAGCGCGGCGCGGGCCGGATCGTCGCCCGAGACGTACGCCATCCACTTGGTGCTCGCGCCGAGGTCGGTCGCCTCGACCTGACACGCCTTGTCGAAGCCATCGAACCCGAGGTCGGCAGGGTAAGGCTTGGTGGTCACGAACACCCGCTTCGGCCCCGCGACCGCGTCGACGGGCGCGTCGAGCACCGCCGCGTCACGGCCCGTGTCCACGTCGGGGACCTCGCCGTCAGGCATGACGCCCGCGTCCACCGGCTCCGGGGCTGCGCCATCCGCGGAGCTTGAACCGAACGTCGAACACGCCGTCGAGACGAACAGCGCTGGAATCATCGCGCTCCACGCTCTCCTCATTCGCAAAGTACCCATGTGTGCCTCTCAACTACCCGTGCACCGCGCGGCCGAAGGCGCGGAGCCGGGTGTCTTCCTCGGGAGTCAGCGGGCCGCGGGCGACCGCGTCGAGGTTCGCCACGAGCTCCTCTTCGGTCTTTGGGCCCGAGAGCACCACGTCGACGTGAGGGCTCGACAGGCAAAATCGGTAGCAGTCGCCTGCGGTCGCCGGCTGGCCTTCCCAGCCGCTCGGCTTGCGGAGGAGCCGCCGCCAAGCCGTCGCCGTATAGGCCACGACCGCGGGCTTTCGCCGCTCCAAATGGGGGAAGATGTCGCGCTCGGCGCCCGGGTGAGCAGCGTTGTAGCGAATCATGAAGAGGTCGAGCGGGGACTTCTCGGCGAGGCGCCCCGCGCGGACGCGGTCGTGGATGGAGATACCCACTTTGCGGATCTTGCCTTCGTCGCGCAGCTTCGCGAGCTCCGCGAGGTGCGCCTCGCTGTAGCTCGACGCGACGCCCAGCCAGTTCAACTGGAACACGTCGAGGTACTCGGTGCCGAGGGTGCGCAGCGTGCGCTCGACCGTGCCTCGCAGCGTGCCGGCGAACCAGCCCACCGTGGTGCCCGCGGCGAGCACCACCCGCTCGCGGCCGCTCGGGAAGGTCTCGCGAAGCGCGCGCGTGGAGGGGCCGCTCCGGAAGGTGGTCCAGAAGAAGTAGTCGACGCCCCGATCGAGGGCGAGCCGCACCGCGCGCTCCGGCAGCCCGAAGTTCGTGGCGAGCCCGAGGCGCCCCACCTCGCGGCCGAGCGCGACCACGTGACGACGAGAGAACTCAGCGGTCGCGGCGGTCATTCGCCGAGCATAGCGAAGGCGCGCGGGCGGGTCAGTTCTCCTTGAAGAACTGCCAAATCGCGGCGGGCGCGCCGGTCCAGATGGTGTGCCCCATGTTGGCGATCGTGCAGAACACGACGGGCTTCGTGCCGCCGTTCTGGCGCTGGCAGGGGCTCGGCGCGGTGGCGGTCTGACCGGCGCCGGACTTGTTCGCGAGGCGCCAATAGGCGAGGCTCTTCTGGCCCTCGGTGAGGCGCACGGCGGTGTCGCTCGCGCCATGCACGATGAACGCCGCCACGGGGACGCCGAGCTTGAGGTTGCCCGTCTGCGGATCGAAGTCGCCTGCGCCGTTGCCGAAGGGGCCGCCGCCCGACTGCGGCGCGATGCCCCGGAGCACGTCGCCGCGCCAGCGACCGAGCTGGTTCACGAAGTAGGCGCCGCCGCTCATGCCGTGGGCGTACACGCGCTTCGAGTCGACGCAATACGTGGTCTTGATGGCCGCCGTCATGGCGTCGAAGAAGGCGACGTCCACGTTCGGCGTGGGCGGGCTGTGGTCTTGGTCGAACGAGTGGCCGTTGTGGTTGTTCGTGCCGTTGGGCCACGCGAAGATGGCGCCCTCGGACGCGCCTGGCTGCGACTCGATCGCGAACGAGGTGCGGTATCCGGCGCCGTTTCCGCCGTCGCCGTGGAAGCCCACGACGAGCGGGTAGAGCCGCGTGCCGTCGTAGCCCTCGGGGACCGAGAGCGCGTAGGTGCGCGTGGCGCTGCCCACCCGCACCGAGACGCTCGCCTGGAAGCCCGTCTTGGGGCTCGGCGTGCCGCACGAGCCGGGCGGCACGCGCGCGTCCTCGACGCGGGCGTCCGCAGGGGGCACGGCGCCGTCGGAGAGCGCGCCGCCGTCGGGGTCGAGCGGGTCGACGGGCGCGCCGTCGGGCTGGAGATCGGTGGGGCCGCCCGGGACGGGATCGGGGGACTCGTCGCCGCAAGCGACGAGCGAGACGAGCGCGACGAGCGAGACGAGCGCGACGAGCGCGACGAGCGGAGGCACGGACACGAGCAGCCGGGGTCGAATCAAGGGGGGCACCTGGCGCGGACGGGAGGTCAAGATGCGTATCGAAACGCGCGCTCAACGTAGCGCAGGTCGCCCGGCCGCGCACGGCGGGCCGCCCCGACAGTTGATCTCGCTACTTGATGACCGGCGGCGGCTTCGGCGGGTCCTTGTCGTTCTGGATGCACGACGAGAGGTCGAAGAACATGAACTCGAGCGCCTTCTCCTGGGCCGACAGATCGCCTGTCTTGCATGAGGCCGGGAAGGTCTGCGACGTGGTCTTGGCGTTCGCGGAGACGTGGAAATTGCTGTAGACTACACGTCCGCACTTCTGGTCGTCGGCGGCCGAGAGGGGCGTGTTGAAGGTCATGTGCTGCACCGACGGGCCGGCGGTGGACGGCCCGTGGATCCAGCGCTGCGACGGGGGCGAGCGTTCGGCGTCCAGGTCGTGCCGCCACTCGGCCACGCCCAGCGTGCCCTTCGTGGTGGTCGCGCCGACGTTCTGGAGCCAGTCGGCGAAGGCGGCGCCCTTGGGGAACGAGGTGTCGAGCGTGAAGTCGCGCGAGGCCGCGCCGCCGGACGCCCGCTCGGGGTTCCACGTGCCGGTCGACTCGAACGGCTTGTTGCCGAGGTGGAGCCACGAGTATCCGTAGTGGGTCGTGAACACGCGGCCCCCTGCGTTCGTGTAGTTGAGCAGGTTCGTGTCTGGGCCGGGCTTGGCCTGCGCGCTGCCCTCGCACGGGAGCATCACGATGTCGTACTTCTTCAGCGTCGCCAGGTCGTTCCAGAGTGTGTTTCCGCCGGCCGTGGGCGGGCTCATGTCGACGCCGTTCGAGCGGTAGAAGTGCACCTTCCCGTTGCCGATGGCGCTCGTGAACTCGGCTGGCGCGATACCCATCTTGGTGAGCAGGCACTCGAACGGATCGGCGCTGCCGGAGGCGATGGCCATTTGCGGCAGATCACCCTCGGCCTTGCTCTTTGGCAGTCGGAACGTCTGGGGATCGGTGGCGGGCAGGTCTTCGCAGCGCTTCACCTCGGGGAGCACCAGCTGGCGGCGCCACTTGCCGACCTGGATGACGAGCGGGATGTCCTTGCCCACCGGCACGTTCGTGAGCTGAAAGCCGCCGGCGGCGTCGGTGATGGCGGACACCAGCGGCGAACCCGAGACGTCGCCGCAGCGATCGCACGACGCGCCCGACTTGATGGGCGCGAGCGGCGCGTTCGGGACGAACACGAGGATGTTGTAGAGCGGTACCTTGCCCGCCGGATCGTAGACCTTGCCCGTGACCGACGTGGTCTTGCCGCCCTCGCACGTCACCTGCTGGAGACAGAGCCCCGTGCACGGGCGCTGGGCCGCGTCGCCTGCGGGTCCCGAGTCGCCGAAGAGGGGCGGGCGAGCGGGCCCCCCCTCGGCCGTGGGCGCCGACGGATCGGCGGGATCGAACCCCGAGGGCGCGGGGTCGGAGCCGCACGCGGCCACGAGCGCGCCCGCGACCAGAGCGATCGCGCCCATCGACACGCTCACACCGACGATGCTCGCACCGACCAACCTGGGGCTGCGCATGGTGACCTCCGCGCGGCACGGCCGCGCCCCGAGTCTACCTCGGTGTGGTGCGCCCGGGGGGCCTGGATTGCCCCTGGCGCTGGCCGGCGGCTTTGGCCACGACCAGGCGGACCCCGCCCCCATTGACGGCGCACGCCCGCTGGATACGCTCTCTGGCATGAGGCTGTCATGAGCAAGACGCGGTCGGAGGTCATGGCCGAGGGGCAACGCAAGGGCATCGTCGCGGGCGCTGCCACGGCGGGCGCGGTCGCCGCGGGAATTCTGGTGGCGCCGGTGGTCGGCGCGGTGGCCGCGGTCCCCGCGCTTTATTTTGGCTATCAATGGTGGAAACACCGGGCCGAGAACGGCATCAAGTTCTGATCCCGCGCGGGGGCGCGGTTCCGTTTGTGACCGGGTTGCTCGGCGCGGTGGTGTAGGAAGAAACGCGAGCACGCGCCTCCGCGCGTGAGTAGGAGGCTCGCTTGACGTCGCTGCAGCTCTCTCGGTTCCGCGGGCCACGGACGCGGGGTGCGCTCGTCGCCGCGATGTGCGGCGTCGCGGTTCCACTCTTCGTCGCGTGCTCGTCCGACGAGCCTGGCTCGCCGCCGCCCGTCACGCGCACTCTCGAAGACGGCGCCGTGGTCACCGACGACGGCGCGGTGGTGACGCAGCCCGCCGAAGATGGCGGGGTCGTCGTGCCTGCCGACGACGCCGCCGCGGTGGACGGTGGCCCGAAGCCGCCTGGCGACGCCCAGGTGCCTCCGGTGAGCGGCACGGGGCGAATCCTCTACCGCTACGCGGGGTACAAGCTCATCGAGGCGCGCGCCGGCGCCGCGCCGTTTGACGTGGGCTCGAAGCTCGCGACCGTGTCGCCGGGGAGTGACTCGCGCATGAACATGGGGGCCGATGGCTCGTTCGTCAGCGAGACGACGCGCTTCGGCTGCTCCACGCCGTGCCTCGCGATCTTCTCACCCACGCTGAGCTCGGGCGAGAAGGTGCTCCCCGGCGGCGCGGCGGTCCGCGACATGCGCGGCGTCACCCCTGCGGTCGCCGGGGGCGGCACGATCATCGTGCACGGCGGGCGCGGCACCCACAACACCGACCTCTACGTCACGCGCAAGGCGGGCGGCGCCTGGTCGGCCTCGACGCTCCTCACGGCGGCGTCGACCTTCGCGAACAACTTCAAGCCGCAGATCTCGCCTGACGGCCTGAAGGTGGTCTTCGACTGCGGCAGCGATCCGTACGGATCGAGCGGCACGAGCATCTGCGAGGTGAACCTCGACGCGGGCGCGACAGGCTTCCGCAAAGTGATAGGGCCCGAGGGTGGCCCTGGCGGGGGTCGAAACACCCATAGCCCCTCGTACGATCGCGACGGCAGCATCGTCTTCGAGGGCGAGTGGACGCGCGAGCAGGTGTGGCGCATCCGTGGCACCGGCGCGCCCACGCGGGTGAACGGCACCTACGGCAACGACAACACCCCTTGCCTGCTCCCGAACGGGAAGGTCGCGTCGCTGTGGCTCGACCGGTCGGGCAACCCCAGCGGCGTCCACGAGCTCAAGCTCATGAACGGCGACGGCTCGGGCATGGTCATGCTCGTCACGGGCGTCGACATCATCGACACCGGCCTCGGCTGCGGCAACTGACGCGCGCCACCGATCCAAGACCCCGCGCTACGGCTCGGTGCGCTGCGGTTCGCCGGTGGGGAGGAGCGCCACGAAGGCTGCCACCGCCGCGCTCACGGCCTCGGGATCCCGCCCGTCGAACGTGAGCTTCGTGCGGTAGCTGGGGTCCGACCACTTCGGGTACGAGCCGACGCTCACCTCGGGGTGTTGCGCGACGATCGGGTCGAGCAGCGGCTTGAGATCGCCCTCGTCCATTTGTGTGTAGACCGCATGCGAAACCCAGGGCCGCCCGCCCGCCAGTCTGGCGGCGAGGACCGGGAGCTTCAGGCGAAATACCTCCGGGATGCCGGGGAAGAGCCACGTGTTGCCGAAGCGGATGGTGGGCCAGCGCACGCTCTCCGTGGTCTCGAGGGTGGCGCCGGCGGGGACGCGCGCCATGAGCAGGTGCCCCTCCGTGCAGCGCTCCTTGTAGTGATCGCGGAGCATCGCGATGAGCCCGGGATCGAGCTCGACGGGCACGCCGAACGCCTGCGCGACGCCCGGGACCGTGACGTCGTCGTGGGTGGGGCCCACGCCGCCGGACGTGATGAGGTGGTCGTGGGTGCGCGAGAGCTCGGCGACCTCGCGCGCGATGACGTCGACGTCGTCGCCGATCGTCACCACCCTGCGGAGGGCGATGCCGAGGGCGCGGAGCGTTCGCGCGAGCACCACGAGGTTCGCCTCTTCGACCTTGCCCGAGAGGATCTCGTCGCCGATGAGGAGGAGCGCGGCCGTCTGCGGGGCTTGGAGCACGGCTCCACGCTACTCGGTCCGGGCCCGCCTCGGAACCGGCTCTTGGGCGTGGCGTCGCCGGCCCGCCGGTCTCGCGCGGCGTCGCCGGGCTGTTGGCCCGGGCGCGCGGGCTGAATACACTGTCGACGTGGCCCTCGAGTCCCCCGCGTTCCCCGCGTTTTCCGCGTTCCCCGCGCCCGCCGTAGGCCGCGGCGCGCGCCGCGAGCGCTGACGTGCCAGAGCTGGGCGACAAAGCGCGCGAGGACTTCTTCTCCGAGGCCCAGGAGATCATCGACGCGCTGAGCGGCGATCTCCTGCGCCTCGAGGACCTCGTGCGCCGCGGCGAGACCGACGCCGAGCTCGTGAACGACCTGTTTCGCGCAGTGCACACCATGAAGGGCCTCTCGGGGCTCTTCGGCGTGGCGATCATGAGCGGCCTCTCCCACGAGCTCGAGGAGCTGCTCGACGATCTGCGCCTCGGCCGCGCCGAGCTCACACCTTCGGTGATGGACGTGCTCTTCCGCGCGGTCGAGCTCTACGGGCGCATCCTCCTCGCCGCGCGCGGCGAGGGGCCGGAGCCCGACGACGAGGTGCGCGATCTGCTCTCGGCGCTCGCGCAGGTGGGCGATCCAGGCCCCTCGCCCTCGCCGGCGGCCGGCTCGCAATACGAGATCGACCCGGGGGTGCTGGGGGTGCTCACTGAGTACGAGGAGCACAGGCTCCGCGTGAGCCTCCAGAGCGGCACCCGGCTCTGCCGCATCCAGGTGAGCTTCCCGCTCGCGACGATCGACACCGCGCTCGAAGAGCTGAAGGATCGCGCGCGCCCGCACGGCGAGATCATCACCTACCTCCCCACGGGGGACGGCGGAGATCCCGACGCCGTCGAGCTCGAGATCCTGATCGCGAGCAAGTCCGAGCCGGAGGCCCTCGCGCGCGCGTTCACCGCTTCGAACGTGGTGGTGGAGGAGCTGAAGAAGCGCGCTCCGCCCCCCGAGCGCGCCGCCGCGGGGCGCGCGCTGCCGGAGGCGCCCGCGAGGGACCCCGAGGTCGCGTCGCCCGAGCACGACGAGCTCTCGGCCGCCGACGCGCCGCTCGCCGGTCGCGACGTGGCCTTGAGGTCGGTGAGCCAGACGGTGCGCGTGGACATCCGCCGCCTCGACCACCTGATGAACATCGTGGGCGAGCTCGCCATCGTGCGCGGTCAGGTGGCGCGCCTCGCGGAGCGCACGAGGAGCACGCCCGGGCTGCGCGAGATCAACGCGGAGGTGCAGCGACTCCATCGCGCGTTCGACCGCCACCTCACCCAGATGCAGGACGGCATCCTCGAGGTGCGCATGGTGCCGCTCGGGCAGGTGTTCGAGAAGCTCGCGCGCGCCGTGCGTCAGATCTCGCGCGAGGTCGACAAGCCCACGAACCTGGTCGTCACCGGCGCCGAGACCGAGATCGACAAGCTCATCGTCGAGGAGCTCTCCGACCCGCTCATGCACATGATCCGCAACGCGATCGATCACGGCATCGAGTCGCGGAATGGGCGCATGGCGGTGGGGAAACCTGCCGTCGGCACGATCGCCCTGAACGCCTTCCAGAAGGGCAATCAGGTGGTGATCGAGGTGGAGGACGATGGCCGCGGGATCGACCCCGCCGCCGTGCTCGCCGCCGCGCTCCGCCTCGGCTTCACCACGCCCGACGACGCCGCCCAGCTCGGCGAGAAGGAGGTGCTGTCGTTCGTGTTCGCGGCCGGGTTCACGACCCGCGCGGAGGCCACGCTGCTGTCGGGCCGCGGCGTGGGCATGGACGTGGTCAAGACGAACATCTCGCGCCTCGGGGGCGTCGTCGACGTGGCGAGCGACCTCGGCATCGGCACGAAGATGACCATCACGCTGCCGATCACGCTCGCCATCATCTCGGTGCTCGTGCTCGAGGCGGGCGGGCGCACGTTCTGCATGCCCCTCGCGAACATGGAGGAGGCCATCTTCCTCGAGCCGCGCGAGGTGCGCTTCGTGGAGGGGCGCGAGGTGATGAGCCAGCGCGGCGCGACCCTGCCGCTGGTGCGCCTCGCGAGGCTCTTCGGCATCGACGAGCCGGAGGCCGGCGAGCTCGGCAGGTCCGCCTCGGAGCGGCGCTACGTCGTCATCGTCTCCGTGGGCTCGAAGCGCGTGGGGTTCGTGGTCGACAAGCTCCTCGGTCAGCAGGACATCGTCATCAAGGCGCTCGGCCGCTCGCTGCGGGGCGTGCGCGGCTTCGCCGGCGCGACCGAGCTCGGTGACCAGCGGGTCGGCCTCGTGATCGACGTGGGCGCGCTGCTCGACGAGGTCGTCACCACCGGCGAGGCACGCCTCCTTCCGGAGGCCCGCCCGTGAGCCGCGATCTCGGTCCACGCGGCTACGCGGAGGCCCGCGAGGGGCTCTCGGTCCGCGGAGAGTCGCGCGGCGGGGACTACCTCGTGTTCTCCCTTGGCGGGGATCCGTACGCGCTCCCCATCGGCGTCATCACCGAGATCCTGAAGCCGCTGCCGATCACGGAGGTGCCGCGCGCGCCGAAGGGGATCGCTGGCCTCGCCAGCGTGCGCGGCCGCCTCGTCACGGTGTTCGACCTGCGGCGTCGGTTCGGGCTCGCCGAGCCCGGACGCGACAAGCGGCTCCGGATCCTCCTCGTCGACGGCGGCGACGAGACCCTCGGGCTCCTCGTCGACGAGGTGCGCGGGGTGCAGCGCTTCGAGGAGTCCGACATCGAGCCTCCGCAGGTGCTGGGCGGGGAGCCGCCCGCGCACGTCGCGGGCATCGCCCGCAATACGCATGCATGGTGCATGCTTCTGGACCTCCGGCCCGTGCTGGAGACGAGCCCATGAGGCAGCGCATCGATCCACGCAAGAGCCTCGTCGGGTTCGTCGTGGGCGACGTCACGTACGCCCTCGAGATCGGCGCCGTGCGCGAGGTGACGAACCCGCTGCCCGTCGTCGCGCTGCCGCAGGCGCCGCCCGCGGTGGTGGGGGTGGCCGACTACCGCGGCGCGATCGTCCCGGTCGTCGATCTGCGCGCCAAGTTCGGCCTGCCTTTGGTGGCCCCCACGCGCAAGACCAAGTGGGTCATCATGGACGCCGGCACGCGCCTCGTCGCGCTCGTGGTCGACGCCGTGACCGAGGTCTTCGGGCTCGGGGCCTCCGGCGTGCGGCAGGCTCCGTTTCTCGGCCAGGGCGACGCGGAGCGCGGGATCGCGGGGGTCGCGGAGGGGCCGGGGGGCATGGCGTTCGTCCTCGACGAGCAGCCCTTCGCCGAGCTCGTGCGGAGCGTCTCGGTCGCGCGCGACGCGTCGAGGGCGAGCCCGCCCGCAGGGCGCAAGGAGTGACGCGAGCGCGCCGCGTGTTTACAAAGCGCCTCCGTTCGCCTCTCATACGGATCGCCCCGGGATGACGCCTTGACCCTCGATCGCCCACTCCGCCTGCTCGTCGTCGACGACTCCGCCTACAACCGGCGGATCATCGCCGACATCTTCGAGCACGTGCCGGAGGTGGAGGTGGTCGGCAAGGCGGCCGACGGCGAAGAGGCGCTCCGCATGGTGGGGCTCTTGAAGCCCGACGTGCTCACCCTCGACCTCGAGATGCCGAGGATGGACGGCTTCACCTTCCTCCGCATCGTGATGGCGAAGTTCCCGGCGCAGGTCATCGTGGTGTCGAGCTATTCGCAGCGCGAGAACGTGTTTCGCGCGCTCGAGCTCGGCGCCCTCGACTTCATCGCCAAGCCCACGCAGAACATCGGCGAGGACGCGCACGCGCTGCGCGAGCAGGTGCTGCAGAAGGTGCTCCTCGTTCGATCCATGCAGGGTGCACGGAAACGCAGCGTGCCACCGGCGTCTTCGGGCTCCATCAGCCGTCTCCCGGCTTCGCCCGCCGTGGCCGCGGAGCCGCCGCGGACCATCGTCGGGGTCGCCGCCAGCACGGGCGGCCCGAGCGCGCTGCTCGAGATCTTCTCCAGGCTGTCTCGTGGGTCGATGGCGGCGGTGCTGGTGGCGCAGCACATGCCGGACAAGTTCACTCGCACGTTCGCCGAGCGGCTCGACAAGCGCGGCCCGTTCCGCGTCGCCGAGGCCGCAGGCAGCGAGGTGCTCGCGCGGCGAACGGCGTACGTGTGCCCCGGGCGCCAGTGCCTCGAGCTCGAGGGCGAGCTCGGCCGGGAGCTGCGGCTCGCCCTCGTTCCACCGGGGGCGAACGACCGCTTCGTGCCGAGCGCCGACCGCCTCTTCGCGAGCCTCGCGCGCGTCGCGAAGGAGCGCGCGGTCGGGGTCATCCTCACCGGCATGGGCGACGACGGCGTCGAGGGGGCCCGCGCCATCCGCGCCGCCGGTGGCACGGTGATCGCCGAGTCGGCCGAGACCGCGGTGGTGAACGGCATGCCCGCGGCCGCGATCAAGGCGGGCGTGGTCGACAAGGTGCTGCCGCTGCCCGCGATCGCCGACTACCTCGCGGGCCTGTAGTCGTGGCTGGCTCGATCCGGCGCCAAGCCGCGCCCACCGCGCCCGCCGACGTGGCACCTCTCGCGCGTCGGTGCCGGCCTCGCTCCGGGCGCCTCCGCGCGCACGTCGCGCCCTTCGCGCTCGCCCTCGCGTGGGCGCCGGCCGTCGCGCCCCTCGGGTGTGGCAGTGATCCGCCGCCGTCGCCCTCGGTCGCGACGCTCCCGCGCGGCGACTACTCGCTCCGCGTGACCGACGGCACCATCGTCCTGCTGGCGGGCGTGGAGGAGCGTCTCACCCTGCCTCGCGAGGCGCTCGAGCTCGGGCTCGTCGCCGAGGTCAGCGACTCCGCGTCGTACGACCCGTACTGGCTGGAATACGGCGGCACGGCGTCGGCCCCCGCGCCCGAGCCGCCCGCGGAGCTCACGTGGGAGCGGCCGACGGCGTGTCGCGTGGAGCCTGGCACGGCCGGCTCCGTCGAGGTGGCCTGCGACTACCCGCACGCCACCGCGCGCATCTCCCTGCGCGCCGAGGCGGACGGTCGCTTCTCCCTCACGCTCACGCCGATCGAGCGGACCGAGGCCGGGGCGCTGCACGTCGTGTACGTGCGCGCGGGGCTCCGCGCGGGCCTGCGCGAGGGCTACTACGGGCTCGGCGAGTGGCCCGACTCGGTCGAGCACCGGGGCAAGCTGCGGCCGATGCAGATCGAGCTCGACGGCGAGCTCGAGAGCCAGAACAACGAAGCGCACGTGCCGGTGCCGCTGCTCATCGGCACCTCCGGGTGGGGCGTGTTCGTCGAGAGCAAGCGCGTGGGCCTCTTCGACGTGGCGCGCAAGCGGCCCGACGGCGTCGACGTCACGTACGCGGTCTCGAACGTCAAGGGCGCGGCCGAACCGTGGAAGATGCACTTGTTCGTCGCGAAGGAGGCGATCGACGTCACGAAGCTCTACTACGACGTCACGGGCTATCCCCGCGTGCCCGCCCCGTGGGGCTTCGGGCCCGTGATGTGGCGCAACGAGAGCCGCGATCAGGCCGAGGTCGAGTCCGACATCGCGAAGCTCCGCGAGCTCGACTTGCCCGCCACGGGGCTCTGGATCGACCGGCCCTACGCCACCGCCGTCAACACGTTCGACTTCGACCCGGCCCGCTATACCGACGCGGCCCGCATGATGCGCGCCGCGAACGACGCGGGCCTCCGCGTGGCGCTTTGGCACACGCCGTACGTGGAGGCGAAGGCGGGGCCGCTGCGCCAAGAGGTCGAGAGCAAAGGCTACTTCGTCCCCACTTCGGGCATTCCGCTCAACTCGTGGAGCGTGCCCATCGACTTCACGAACCCCGCCGCCGTCGCGTTCTGGCAGACGAACCTGCGCCGCTACACAGGGCTCGGTATCGAGGGATTCAAGCTCGATTTCGCCGAGGACGTCGTCCCGGGCCTTCGTGATCGACGCCTCGTGTGGGGCTTCGCAGACGGCCGCGACGACCGCACGATGCACCACGACTACACGCTGCTCTACCACCGCACGTACCAGGAGCTTCTGCCGCAGGAAGAGGGCTCTTTCCTCATTTGCCGCGCGGGGCGGTATGGCGATCAGCGGAACGTCTCTGTGATCTGGCCGGGCGACATGGACGCCTCGTTCACGAAGCACCGCGAGCGCTTCGTCCCGCGCGGCGGCGACGGCACAGAGGTCACGGGCGTGGGTGGCCTGCCGGCGACTGTGATCGAGGGCATCGGGCTCGGTCCTTCAGGCTTCCCGTTCTTCGGCTCCGACACCGGCGGCTACCGGCACGGCCCGCCGGACAAGGAGCTCTACATTCGCTGGTTCGAGCAGACGGCCCTCTCGAGCGTCATGCAGGTGGGCGACTCGAGCTCGCAGACGCCGTGGGAGTTTCTGCCCTCGAACGGGCGCGATCAGGCGACGCTCGACCTCTATCGCGTGTACGCGCGCCTGCACCTGCGGCTCTTCCCGTATCTCTACACGCACGCCCGCGCCACGGCGCAGCACGGCCGGCCGGTCATGCGGCCTTTGGGCCTCGCCTACCCGCGGCTCGGCGCCCACCCGAACTTCGACTACCTGCTCGGCGACGCGCTCCTCGTCGCCCCCGTCGTGGAGCGCGGCCAGACCGAGCGCGCCGTGCTCTTTCCCGAGGGAGAGTGGGCCGACGTCTGGGACGGCTCAGTCCGGACGGGCACGGGCGCGCCCCAGGCGGTGTCCGCGCCGCTCGAGCGCGCGCCGCTCTTTCTCCGCAGCGGCGGCGTCGTGCCCATGTTGCGCCCCACCATCGACACGCTCTCGCCGGTGGCCGATCCCGCCCGCACAGACTCGCTCGCGACGACCAAGGGCTCGCTCTGGATTCGCGCGTTCCCCGGGCGGTCGCCGTCGCGCTTCGACGTCTTCGGTGGCGGCGTCATCACGCTGACGCCCGAAGACGATGGCTTCGTCGCCTCGGCGGAGGGGTGGAGCGCTTCGCCCAACGTGTTCGAGCTTTACGGCGTGGCGTCGGCCTCGCGGGTGGAGCAGGGCGGCGCGCCGCTCCCCAAGCTCGAGCCCGCCGCGCTGGAGGCCGCGAGCGCGGGCTTCGCCTGGGCCGGCAGGGTGCTCGTGATCAAGGCGCCGCCAGGCTCCGTCCGAGTGTTCAAGTGAACATACATCAGATGTAAATCTCGCTATCCTGGGTGGCGCGCGGCGCCGAGAAGCGCTACTGGACCGCGCGCCGAGGTGACGTCGTACGACGGGTCCTCGGCGCGGCCCGCGGCGCTCCCCCCCGCGGCCACGAGGACCATGACCCTGCGCCGAGTTTTCGCCTTCACCCTGCTCTGTTCGCTCACCTCTCTGCTGGCCAACGCCTGCGGCTCCGAGCCGGATCCCTCCACGGGCGACGCGGGGCAGGCCCCCACGCCGACGCCCACGCCGACGCCCACGAGGGACGCGAGCCCCGCGAAGGACGCCTCTGTCGACGACGCCGCCGCCCCCGTCGACGCGGCGAAGCCCGACGTCAACGTCGCCGACGCGGGCGACGGCGCCGCCCCGTGGCCCGACTGCCTCACGAGGCCGCCCTCCGCGCCGATCACGGCCATCGACGCGGTGTGGACGGCCAACGCCGCCGCGCCCACGCAGGTGTGGCTCGCGGGCGTGCACGTCACCGCGGTCTCGCGCGGCGCCTGCGCCGCGGGTCAGGCCTGCCAGATCTACGTGCAAGAGGGCACCTCGTACGGGTCGCTCGCCGAGGGCGCGCGCAAGGCGATCAAGGTGTTCGCGAGCGGAACCGTCGCGAGCGGCTTCGCGAGCATCGCGGTCGGCGATCGCGTCGACGTGCTCGGCTGGGGCTGGCGCTACAACGTCGGCGGCCAGAGCGAGATCCTCCTGCAGGTCGCGCCCACGTTGCCGGGCTGCATGCGCAAGATCGGCGCCGCCACCGTGACCCCCATCCCGAAGGTGCCGCTCTCGGCGCTCACGCGGGCCAGCTACGACGTGTACGGGCCGCTCCTCGTGCAGGTGCCGGCCATCTCGGGCAAGGCGGCGGTCGCCGCCACCGAGACCTTCGGGCTCTACCCTACGGGCTTCGACGCGAGCTTCCCCGACGCAGGCGCCAACATCGTGAGCCTGAGCCCGTTCTTCCTCACCGGCGCCCGGTTCACGAACCCGCCGGTGGTGCCCGCGATCGTGAACGCCTTCACCGCCGTGACGGGCGTGTTCGGCACCTTCACGCCTTTCGTCGAGGCCGGCGCGCCTACGACCTACCTCGAGCTCTATCCGCGGAGCGCGGCGGACATAGGCAGGTAGCGATAGCCGAGCCGAACAGGCGCGCGCGCGGCGCTCAGCCTCTGCGCCGTGCGTCCTCAGCCATGACCACGAGGCCCTCGTAGCTGCGCTCGACGGGCGCAAGATCGATCCCGGCGACGAACGACATGAACGCGAAATAGGGCAGGAGCGTGTCCCACTCGCGGAGCCACTTGGGCAAGAGCTTCGGCCGCACGACGAGCCCCATGCGGTCGAGCCGCACGAGGGCGAGCACGTCGTCGAGATCGATGCGCCCGGCCATGACGAGCTCGCACTCGTCGCGGAAGCCGCCGCGCACGAACACCGAGAGGAACGCGTACACCCGCATGAGCCCGGAGATGTACACGGTGTCCTTCGTGAACACGCTGCGCCCGCGCACGTCGCCGCCTCGAAAGACGCGCGAGGCGTCGAGGAAGGCGTCGCGCGGCGCGAGGCCCTCGAAGCGCTCGAGGTACCTGTAGACCTCAAGGAAATCGGCGCCGTCCTCCGCCATCGCGACGACCTTCACGCGCAGCGCCAGGCGACGGAGCCGCGGCGTCGCGAGCGCGCCGTGGTGCAGCTCGGCGAACACCGCGAGGCCCTCCTGGGTCTCGGTGGAGCGCGGGCCGCCGCTCCGCAGGAAGGGCATGTGCCGCTGGGCGAGGCCGTTCTGGGCAGAGTACGCGTGGGTCTCGACCTCGTGCCGGAAGAGACCGTCGGCCTCCCACGGGGAGAACATGGCGCCGCGCCGCACCCGCACACGGGTCGCCCCGGCGATCGCCTTGGACGTCAGCGTGTCATCGACGACGACCCGGAGCTCCAGCCCGCGCCGCGCCGCCGCCTTGGCCTCGAACCGCGCCGCCAGGTCCTCGGAGGTGATGGTGGGCTCGGCCTCGCGGCGTGAGCGGTCCCACCCGTGCACCGAGAGCCGCTCGAGCAGGTGCTGCGCGAGGTCGAGCTTGCTGCGGCCGAGGAACAGCGTGCGCGAGCCGCCGTAGATGTCACGCGACACGGCGCCGAAGGCGTCCGTGCCGATCGCCTCGAGGAGCCGCAGCTTGTCGACGCTCGACCCGAGCACGCCGAGCAGGAACGCGTGGATGGGCCCCTCGCCTTCGAGCGCGTCGCGCGCGCGCTCTAGCGCCGTGCGCTCGGCCGAGAACGCCGCGCGGTCGACCTCGTATGTCGGCTCCGGGAGCGCGTCCGCCCCGCCCTCGAAGAAGCGCGCCTCCACCTCGCGGCTCCACGCGATCTCGTCGAGCAGCGAGCCGCTCGACGTGGCGGAGAGCGCGGTCTGCACCGCCGTCAGGGCCACCAGGGTGGCGTCTCGTTCCTTCGTGGCGAACTCTCCCACGTTGGGGACCATGGTAACCCGGTGGGTGGTGGGTGGTGGGTGCGCTTGGCGCGGAGCGGGGGAGGGGTGCGCGCGGGGCGCGCGGGGGGCGAGGGGACGGAGGGGGGCGCGCGGGGAGGCCACCGCGTGGGGGTGGGGCTTTCGGCCGCGGGTGGGCCCCTCCGCGACTCGGCGTCGTTCCGCGCGGTGATGGAGGGGGCGTGTCGGACGAAGACTTCCTGGCGGTTGGGAGCGCGCGGGAACGACGACCTCGGACATGCGGCTCCTCCCACCCGCGGCCGAAAGCCCCACCCCCACGCTCGTGGGCTCGCGCGCGCGAGGGGAGAGGGAGAAGGGGGAGAAGGGAGGAGAAGGGAGGGAGAGAGGGAGGAGAAGGAAGGAGAAGGGAGGAGAAGGGAGGGAGAGAGGGAGGAGAAGGGAGGAGAAGGGAGGGAGAGAGGGAGGGAGAGAGGGAGGGAGAGAGGGAGGGAGAGAGGGAGGGAGAGAGGTGGGTGAGGGACGGTGAGGGACAGGACATCGGTAACACTTCGGGGCATACCCAGGTGACAGGTGGGGTCCCCCAAATTTCCGTTCCGCTCGGCTACACCCGTGCCTGTTCCTCCTCCTTCGAGGTGACCTCATTGCCTGTTGAGAGGGTGACACGATCTCACTCCTCGAGTGCCGGGTTTCTCACCTAGCTAGCAGCCTGTTGATTTACGGACCGAGGCCCGGCGTCCCGGTACGGGCTCCCGAAGATCATCCACGTCGACAACTTGAGGCCCCCGCGGCGCGGCTCTATGTCCTGTCCTTAAGGTGTCACCTATGTCCTGTCCTCAGACCGAGAGAGGGAGAAGGGAGAAAGAGAGAGAGGGAGAGAGGGAGAGAGGGAGAGAGGGAGAGAGGGGCTATTTTGGCCCGCAGCGCGGCTTTGGGCACGCTTGGGCGAGTAGGCTCTTGCTCGCGGGGCTCGCCGCCGAGGCGCACGGATCGATACATCGCTCGCCAAGGCAGCAGTCGGCGTCCACCGTGCACTCGCTGGTCGCGCGGCGCTCGCGGCAGGCCTTCGCGCGGGCCTCGTAGTCGTCTTGTGGGGCCTGGTGCGGGGTCGCGCCAGGCGCATGCGAGGTCATGCGCACGCACTGCTCGATGACGGCGGCTTGGTGCTGCTCCGCGGGGCCGCTGTACTGCTGCCGCATGGAGTCGCTCCACTCCGCCGAGCCCCCCACCTGCGCCGCGCTGGCCGAGATGCGCTTCGCGTCTTCTCTGGAGAGCTGCTTCGAGCCGGAGTTGTTCACGCACGCGATGAAGTCGGCGATGTCCTCGCGGACGCAGGTGCCGTCTGCGGACTGGACCCTGGAGCCAGGGCACGTCGGGCCGCCGCAGTGGAGGAGCGGCAAGGCGAGGAGCGGGAGGAGCGCGAGGCCAATCGTGAGCAGACGCACGGCATGAACCTACCACACATCCTCCGGCGGCGATCCTCCGGCGGCGTCCGAGACGGGGGGGCGCTTCGCGGAGTAGGGCGCCCTCGTGGCGCGGCTGGGCCACGAGGCCACGGTGTTCACCGAGGGCGGCGACGCGCGCCAAGCTCGTGGTGTACGCGTTGCGCCCGAAGCCATCGCGGAGCGCGGTCTTCAAGGTGGCGCAGGATAGATCGCGGTGGATGCGCCAGGAGAAGCGCATGTCGAAGTGCTGGTGCCCATCCAGACGGCCATCGATACGGCGCGTCTGGATCGATGGCCAGAACGGTGCTTTAGTGACGACTTCGCACGGGGAGTCGCCATGGTTGTTCACCTTCGTCTTCTGCTGACCGCCGTCTTCGTGATTCCACTCTTCGCGGCTTGCCGCGACGACGACGACGGGGGCTCGTCGTCCACGCCTCCCACCTCGAGCACGTCGTCGAAGGGATTCTGCTATCTGGCCAAAGACAAGGGCAGCTGCGAGTGCGTCGCGGTGAGCGAGGACTCGAGCCGGCCGAGCGCCGACTGGTCCAAGGTCTCGGCGTGCAACTCCTCCACCGTGGGCGCTTCGCTCGTGTGCTCGGTGGACACCAAGGTCGACGGCACGACGACGAGCTGCTCGTGCGCGGCCATCGGCTGCAAAGAAGAAGGCGGGCGCTGCACCTGCGGCTCTGGGTACCCCAGCTCCACGATCACCTCGTGCACGAAGAGCTACGAGTGGTGCTGCGCACGAAACGACTCCGCGTCGTGTTACTGCAGCAATGGGAACTTCGGCTCCGCCTGCGGCAACGACGAGAAGAACGTCAAGACGTGTGTGCGGAGCGACGTGAAGACGACCACCGACGAAAAGTCGAACTGCGACGGCTTGAGGTTCGTGGCGCCGCCGCCGTCACCGCCTTCTTCGGGGGGCGGCTCCGGCGGCTGCAAGAGCTCGTCCGAGTGCCTCGGGAAGTGCTCCACCCGGTGCTACGACTGCCGCTCGGGGTCCTGCGCGTGCGGGAGAATCGGCTCGTCGGGGTCGTGCATCTATTGAAGCGCGAAGTCTGAGAGACGAGTCGCCATTCGCGGGCGGCCTGCGCGGTCTGCGCGGCCTGCGCGGCCTGCCATGGAGCGCGTCGCGGGAGGCGGGCGGGTCGTTCACCGCGGGAGGCCCGGCGCGCTGCTTGGGCGGCCCGAGAGGATCCCCGGGCCTCCCACCAGCAGCACCTCGCCGGAGGCGCGCGTGAGCACGTCGAAGAAGCTCGCGGGGGGCACGTCTCTTGGGAGCGCGATCGGGGCGAAGGTGCGCTCGCTCCACGCGCCCGACGGACCACGGGGATCACGACGCAGCTCGCTCACGTACACGGCGCCGTCGGCGACGAGCCACACAGGCCGCCCGCGCACCTTCGTGATCGCGCGCGCGCCCGGCACGTCGATCATTCGCCACGCGGCGCCGTCGAACACCGCGAGGTAGCCCCGCTCGTCGGCGGTCCCGGCCGCGTAGACCTCGCGCTCCGAGGCCGCGTACATCGACAAAATCGTGAGCTCTTTCGCGCCTGTGGGGACCGGGAGCGCCTGCTCGTCGGTGGTCTTCTTCGCGCCCGGAGCCCACCGGAGCGCGGTCGCTCGGAGCGCGCCGTCGGCGGCGCAGCGGAGGCCCGTCGCGAAGGCGTGCCCGCTCGCCGTCGAGGTCAGGGCGAACAGCGTGTCGCAGCGATGCTCCGCGAAGTGCGGAGCCTTCTTGAGGCCGGCGAGGTCGAAGGGCGCCGGTCCACGCGGGAACACCTCCGGCTTGCCCGCCGCGTTGTTGGACGCGAGCAGGGCGCCGTCTCTCCAGGGGCTCACGTCGGTGAAGGTCTTGCAGAGCCCGGGGTGATCGCCGAGGCCCGCCGCGGTGCCGGGCCCTACGACGCGCTGCCAGCGCGTCCTTTCCCAACGGTAGACCGCGTGGGTGGCGCAGTTGCCGCCGTGCACGTTGGTGACCAGGAACGCCCGCGCCGGCCAGCTCCCGTAGAGGCCCACGATGTTCATCTCCTCGCGGCCCTCGGGGCGCACGGGCAGGCCAGCGAGCAGCTCGTTGCGCTCGGCGAGCGCGCCGCCGGCTAGCTCCCACAGCTGCTGCCCTCGGTAGGCGAGGAGCTTGTCGCCGAGGTCGGCCACGCCCGCCTGGTCTTCGCCTTGCGTGGCCTCCGGCTCGTGGACCGCGTCGGTCGCGGCGAGCACGCGGAAGGTGTAATCGGCAGTCGCGAGCGGCCGCGGAGTCTCGCTCGCGGCGGGAGCGGAGGGCGCGGGCACGACCGCTCGGGGCGCGCTCGCGAGGGGACCGGAGGACGCGGACACGGTCGGCACGGGCGCGGGAGTCGGCGCAGGAGGCACCCCGCAGCCCGAGGCGAGCGCGAGCGCGGACGCGAGCGCGGACGCGGACGCGACGACGAGCGTCCCCACGGTGTGGCGGGCGGAGGGCCTGCGCACCGCCCTCACTCGCCCGCGGCGAGGAACTCGCCGTACACCTTCGCGGCCCAGTCGAGCGCCGTCGCGCTCTTCGCGGCCGTGCGCACGAGCGGCCAGGTCGCCTCGGCGAGCGCGTCGAGATCCGGCGCGTAAGTCACGTCGTAGGCCGCGAGCACCGCCGCCAGCGGGTCGGTCTGGTGTTTCGTGCAGAATGCACCGATAACGTCGGTGATCTCGCGCGACAGCTCGTCCACCGTGGCGGCGTGCGCGGCGATGAGCACGCCGGCCTCGCGGCCGAGCGCGACCGCCTCGGCGTCGACGGCGGTCGCGAGCTCGCCCACGGGCTGCTCGTAGAGCCAGCGTGCGACGGCGCGCCGGAGCTCGACGAACTTGGGCGAGTCGCCCTTGTCGATCATGAGGTTCGCGGTGCGGTCGAGGGCCTTGCGCGCGAAGGCGCCCAGGAACTTGCGGATCTCGGGGTCGAGTCGCTTGTCGAACTCGCCGCGCACCGAGTCGAGGGACTTGAGCACCGCGCCCGAGCCGATGGGCATGACCTTCTTGATGAGCCCGGGGATGCCCCACTCGGCGAAGAACGGGTTCACGTTCTGGTTGAACTCCTTCAGCGCGTCGAACAGCACCTCGCGCATCAGGTCTTCCATGGCCTCCTGCGCGAGCACCTCGCGCACGAGCTTCGGGTTCACCAGGTTGGGTCGCCCGAGGAGCGCGTCGATCTTCGCGCGGCCGGCCGCCGGCACGTAGCGCCCGAGCGTGGCGTCGTGCCGCAGCACGCGCGGGTAGGCCTCCGCGTGCACGGCCTTGGAGATCTTCGCGACGGCGCGGTCGTAGACCTCGGGGCGTCGGCCGGCCTCGACGAGGCGGAGGAGGGCCTCGCGGGGAAGCAGCTCGCCCAGCGGGCGGGTGAGCAGCTCCTCGTAGCCGCGCCCCAGGTTCGCGCGCCACTCGGCGGCCGCCTCGGGGCCGTCGAGCCGAGCCTCGAGAAAGGCACGGAATCGCTCTTGTTTCTTCGCTCGCTCGTCGCCTTCGGGCATGGTCTCTTTCGCGATTCTCTACAGCCCCTGGAGGGCCCTCTTGGCGTCGCCGGGGAGGTTCTTGTGGGTGAGCAGGAGCTTGCGGAGCGCGGGGTTGCGCCGCACGAGGGGCTGCTTCGCGAAGTGCGCGAGCAGCGCGGGCGGGGCGGCGCTGAAGCGCACCACGCTCGTCACGAACATCGTGGTGAACGACGAGCGGCCGCACAAGATTTGCACGCTGCGCGCGTCGATGGTCCCGCCGACGAGCAGGATGAGGCACCGCCCCTCGGTCGTCAGCAAGAGCTCGACGCGCTCCTCGGGGGCGGCCTTGCTCCAGCGCTGCAGCAGCGCGCCGCGCGTTTTTTGGCGCGTTCGCTCTGGCACCTCGCGATCGATCGCGGTCTTGTACACGTCGAGCAGTCGCTTCGGGCCGAGGATGCGCCCGAGCATCTGCTCGGAGAGCTGCGGGTTTCGGAGCAGGCGGCGCTCGACCTGGCGATCGCGCGCGCTCTCGCGCGGGATGTGCTCGAGGCCCTGCGGCGTGCGGTGCCACAGCGCGATGAAGCGGAAGTGATCGAGCCCGGTGCGCGCGTTGTGCACGACCGCGTAGATGACGCGCGGGTCGGGGTCGAGGCAAAGGGCCATCAGCTCCGACCCGGCGGCGGTCGCGGCGTGCGCGGCCCGCGCGTCGGCTTCCATGGGGCGGAACACCGCCTCGTACACCCTCCGGTAGTCGCGCTCGGCGAGCTTGTCTCCTTCGGACTCGGGCTCGGCCGGATCGGTGTCCGCCAGGAGGTCGTCCTGGGTCGCCTCTTCGGCCAGCTCGCCCTGGCTGCCCTCAGCCGCCACGCTCGGGCTTCGTTGAGGTGCCTCGCTGCCTTGGGGAGCCTCCGCCGGGTCGCCCTGAGGTGTCTCGCCCCACTCGACGAACTCGCGCAAGAGCGACTCGTGGGCCGGGCGCGACCGACTCGCGCGGGGGCGGCAAGAACGACTCCCGCCGCGGCGTCGCGTCGTCCCGAGCCGAGACCACACCGAGCGCGTGCAGGCGGTCGACGATGCGGTCGACCTCCTCCGGAGGGAGGCCGGTGAGCGCCACGAGCTCTCGCGTGTCGGTCACGCCCTCGACGCGGGAGAGCAGAAAGCCCTCCTCCGCGCTCAGCGCCAGCGCCTGGTAATCGATCGACCCCGGGCGCGGTTCGACGCGGCGCATGTCCCGGAGGGTACCAGGTGGGCGCCTCTTGTCACGGATCAGTTGTGGCAGGGCACGCGTCGCGGGTCACTCGGCGGTGGGCGCCGCGGTATCGGGCGCCGCCTCGGCGTCCCGGTCGATGTCGGGCTCGACGAAGATCCACCGGGCTTCGGGGCACGCGGCGCGGAGCTTCTCCTCGAAGCGGTTGATGACGCGGCACACGTCGTCGATGCCGAGGTCGCTCTTGAACGAGAGCTTGATCGACACGAACACCTCGCCGGGTCCTTGCTGCAGAGTGACGCAGTTGAGCACCCGGTTGAGCTCGACGAAGTCGCTCGCCGCCGCGCGCGCGGCCGCCTCGATCTCCGGATCGGCGGCCTCGCCCAGCAAGAGCGAGCTCACCTCCACGGCGAGGAACACGGCGACGCCCACGAGCACCACGCCGATGGCGACGCTGCCCGCGCCGTCCCACCGGCCGTCGTGGGTGAGGGCGGCGAGCGACAGCGCCACGATCGCGAACGCGAGGCCGAGCACCGCCGCGGAGTTCTCCCCGAAGACGACCACGAGGTCAGCGTCTTTGGTGTCGCGGAGATACTGGATGAACGGCTTCTCCCCGCGCCGCTTGTTCAGCTCGCGGATGTTGGACAGCGTGGCGCCGCCCTCGAGCACGAGCGAGATGCCGAGTATCAAGAGGCCGATCCACACCTTCTCGACCGGCTCCGGCTCGCGGATCTTGTGCACGCCCTCGTAGATCGAGAACATCCCGCCGCCCGTGAAGAGCAGCATCGCCACCATGAACGACCAGAAGTAGACGGCGCGCCCGTACCCGAGCGGGTGGCTCGCGTCAGGTGGCTTCCTCGACTGGCGCACGCCCACGAGCAGGAGCACCTGGTTGCCGCAGTCGGAGAACGAGTGGAGCGCCTCGGCCAGCATCGCGCCAGACTTCGTGAGCACCGCCGCGACCGCCTTCACCGCGGCGATGAGCAGGTTGATGCCGAGCGACTGGACGATGTGTGCGGTGGAGTGGTCTTCCTTCGGGGGCTCGCTGTCGCGCATGGATAGCCGCCGAGTATGCGGTGAACGCCGCCCCGCATGAAGCGGAAACGCCCTGCGCGCTCCGCTTGCCCGAGGACCCCGCTCGAGCGTCGGTGGTAAGCTTCCGAGGAGCTCCTCCCCCGCGCGCGCTCGCGTGCCCGACGCTTCCGCGCGCTCCCCGTTCTCGAGCCAGCCGTCCATGACCCAACCGCCCTTCGACGTCGACTTCCTCATCGTGGGCTCCGGCTTCGGGGGCAGCGTGTCCGCGCTGCGCCTCGCCGAGAAGGGCTACTCGGTGCGGGTGCTGGAGCGCGGCGCCCGCTTCGCGCCGCTGGATTTCCCGAAGACCAACTGGGACATCCGTCGCTCGCTGTGGCTGCCCGCGGCGAAGTGCTTCGGCATCCTGCGGCTCTCGTTCTTCTCCGACGTGTTCGTGCTGTCGGGCGCGGGCGTCGGCGGTGGCTCGCTCGTGTACGCCAACACGCTCTACGTGCCCCCCGACGCGTTCTTCTCGGCGCCGCAGTGGGCGGGCATCCATGACTGGAAGGCGGCGCTCATGCCGCACTACCGCGCGGCCCAGTACATGCTCGGCGTCACCCAGAACCGGTTCGAGGGCGAGCCCGACGTGCTGCTCAAGGACATCGCGAAGAAGATGGGCCGCGAGGCGTCGTACATCCGCACGCCCGTCGCGGTGTACTTCGGGGAGCCGGGCGCCGGCGGCGGGCGCGGCGAGCCAAGAGACCCCTACTTCAACGGGCTCGGCCCCGACCGCTCGCCGTGCACGCTGTGCGGCGGGTGCATGGTGGGATGCCGCCACGGCGCGAAGAACACCCTCGACAAAAATTACCTGTACTTTGCAGAGAAGCGCGGCGCGGTCATCGAGCCGATGCGCACCGTCACCGACGTCCGCGCGCTGCCCGGCGGTGGCTACGAGGTCACGCACGAGGAGAGCGGCGCCTGGTTCGCGAAGGATCGCCGAGTCGTGCGCGCGCGCAACGTAGTGCTCTCCGCCGGCGTGCTCGGCACGGTGAAGCTGCTGCTCGAGTGCCGAGAGCGAGGCGGGCTGCCCAACGTGTCGGCCTGCCTCGGCGAGCGGGTCCGGACGAACAGCGAGGCCATCCTCGGGGTGACCTCATCGAGCGACAAGGTGAACTATTCCAAGGGTATAGCCATTACCTCGTCGTTCCATCCCGACCACGACACCCACGTCGAGGTGGTGCGCTACAGCGAGGGCAGCGACGCCCTCGCGCCCCTCGCCACCCTCCTCACCGACGGCGGCCCCGGGCTCCCCCGCCCGCTCCGCTACTTGAAGAACGTGCTCACCCAGCCGGTCACGTTCCTGCGGTCGCTCTGGCCGTTCGGGAAGGCCAAGCGGGGCATCTTCCTCCTCGTCATGCAGACCCTCGACAACTCGATCTCGCTGCGGATGAAGCGCAAGTGGACGCGGCTCTTCACGCGGGCGTTCGACACCGACCGCGGCAAGGGCGCGCCGAACCCGACCTACATCCCGCTCGGCAACGAGGTGGCGCGCGCGTTCGCGGGCCGCATGGAGGGTGGCATCGCGTACTCGTCCATCCCCGAGGTGCTCTTCGACGTGCCGACCACCGCGCACGTGCTCGGCGGCGCGCCCATCGGCGAGTCGCCCGAGACCGGCGTCATCGACGCGCGCAACGAGGTCTTCGGTCACCCGGGGCTCTACGTGTGCGACGGATCCATGATCCCCGCGAACCTGGGCGTGAACCCGAGCCTCACCATCACGGCGCTGGCCGAGCACGCGATGGCGCACGTCCCCGTGAAGGAGGGCCAGGAGCTCCGCCCCGCGATCCCCGAGGAGTGGACCCGCGCGCGCGTGCGCGAGCTCGAGGAGCGCGCGCTCGCCCTCGGCTCCGCGAGCCTTCAGGAGCGCGAGGGCGAGGGACCCGCGGAGTGAGCGAGGCGCTCCCGTTCGAGTCGCTCCCGCTCTTCGCGGGGATGACGCCCGCGCATCGGGCGCCGCTGGCCCGGGTCCTCACCGTGAGGGAGCTCACGCCGGGCGAGGCGCTGCTCACCGAGGGGACGCCCACCGAGCACCTCTACGTGCTCGCGCGGGGCCGAGCGCGTGTGGCGCGCCGCGACACCCACGCCGAGGAGGTGCACGAGGTCGCCGAGGTCGGGGTCGGCGCGGTGCTCGGCGAGATGAGCATCTTCGACGGCCTCCCCACCACCGCGTCGGTCCTCGCGCTCGAGCCCTGCACGGTGTGGCAGATCCCGTTCACCGCGCTGCGGCCCGGCGGCGCGCTCGTCGCCCCCTCCGCGCCCCACGCGGCCGAGCTCTCCGAGGCCTACGAAGACCTCGTGTGCTCCATGGCCCGGGTGATGGCCGCGCGCCTCCGCGAGCAGTCGACCGCGGACCTGCTCCGGGCGCGCGAGCGCGCCGCGATGGGCCTCTTCGTCGTCGATGTGCTGGTGCTCCTCGCGGGCTACGCTGTGCTCCTCGCGAGCCTGCCGAGCGTGAAAGGGAGCCTGCCGGGATCGACGTCGTACTTGAGCCTTCCGCTCATTGGCCTGTTCGCGTACGGCGGCGTCCGCTTCATCCGGCGCACCGGGCTCCCGATCGCCTCGTTCGGGCTCGGGCTCAAGCACTCGCTCGGCTCCTTCGGGCTCGCCGTGCTCGCCACCCCGCCGCTGCTCGCCGGCATCACCGCGGTGAAGCTCGTCGCGCTCCGCGTGAACGAAGCGTGGCGCGGTATGCCGCTCTTCGAGCACACCGACGTCGTCGCGCGCTTCCAGGAGCCCGCGATCCAGCGGCTCGTGCTCATTTACGCTGTGTCGAGCTTCGTGCAGGAGCTCATCGTGCGCTGCGCGCTCCAGAGCGGCCTCATGCTCTTTCTCCGCGGCAAGGGCGCCACGGCGCGCGCCGTGGTCGTCGCCGCGCTCCTCTTCGCGGTCACGCACCTCCATATGTCGTTCTTCTTCGCCGTGTTCGCGTTCGTCCCTGGCCTCGTGTGGGGGCTCTTGTACGCGAAGCGACCCCACGTGCTCGGCGTGACAATTTCTCACGTAGTGACGGGTTCTTACGTCTTCTTCGTGCTGGGCACGAACCTGCCCTGAGGGGCGCGTTCGACCCGCGCGGACGCCCCCCGGGGGGGGGGGCCGGCCCCGCCCCCGGGCGGCGCGCCCCCCCCCCCCCCCGCCAGCCCCGGCCCCGCGCACGGCCCCGGCGGCCCCCGCCCCGCCCCCCGGGGCGGCCCCCCCGCGCCCCAGCCCCCCGCCGCCCGGCCCCCCCCCGCGGGCCGGCCCGCCCCCCCCGCCCCCCGCGCCCCCCCGGGCCCGCCCCCCCCCGCCCGGGGGGCGGCCCGCCCCCGCCCCCGCCCCCCCGCCCGGGGCGCCCCCCGCGCCCCCCCCCCCCCCCCCGCGGCCCCCCCCCCCCCCCCCCCCCGCCGGCGCCCCCCCCCCGCGCCCCCCGCCGGCCGGCCCCCCCCGCGGGGGGCCCGGCGCGGGGCCCCGGCCGCCCCCGCCCACCGGGCACCCCCCCCAAGCCCCCCCGGGCGTGCGCGCCCCCCCCCCCCCCCCCCCGCCGCCGCCCCCCCGCCCCCCCGCGCGCCCGGCGCGGGGGCCGGGGCGGGGGCCGCGCCGGGGGCCGGCGCGGCCGCCCCCGGGCCCCCCCGCCGCCCCCCCCCCCCCCGCCGGCGCGGGCCCGGCGCCCCCCCGGCCCGCCGGCCGGCCGCCCCCGCCCGCGCGCGGGGCCGGCCGCCGCCCCCCCCCCCCGGGCCCCCCCCCCCCCCCCCCCCGCCGCGGCGCGCCTTACCCCGACCCCCGGACCGCGCCCGCGCCGCCGCGCCCCGGGGCGTGTATGCTCGGGCGCGGAGGTGCTCGATGGGCGCGATGGATTGGCTGAACGGGATCATGGGACCGACCGCGCAGTTCGGCGGGCAGCCCTCGGCGCCTCAGGGCCCGCCGCTCGGGGGGGCGGGCGGGATGGGCATGGGCGGGATGCCCGGCATGGGCGCGCGCCTGGCATGCCCGGGATGCCTGGAATGGGCGGGGCCGTCGGGGCGCTCGGCGGCGCGCTGCTCGGCGGCGTGGGCGCGCTGACAGGCCAGGGCATGGGGCCAGGGCATGCAGGGCGCGCAGGGCATGCAGGGCCCGACGCCAGGCCAGGGCCTCCAGTCGATGCCACAGGGAATGGCGCTCGGCCTCGACGCGCTCCCTCCTCCCGGCACCGGCTACACGTCTCCGTACGCTTCCGGCGCTCCCGGCGGAGAGATGGGCGGATACGCCGGAGCGGCGGCGCCGGGGGTCTACGCGCCCGGACCTCCAGGCGGTCCGCCGCCCGGAGCGCAGCACGGGGCCGCCGCAGACGCGCGCGTGCTGGCCCTCCAACGCGACGTGGACTCGCTCGCCCTCTTCGCGCGCACGCTGCTCACCGTGATGGTCGAGCGTCAGGTCCTCACGATGGAGCAGTTCCAGGAGGCGAAGCGCCGCCTCGACATGATGGACGGCAAGCTCGACGATCGCTGAGGCGGGGTCGGTGGCGGTCCGCCGACGCGCTACTTGCGGCGCCGCGCCACGACACCTTTGACGACGGCGAGATCGTCCGGGCCGAGCTCGCCGCTGACCACGAGCACGAGCAGGTAGGTCACGACCACGCCCACGCACGCGAGCACGGTCACCGGCTTCGAGAGGCGCGGCACGAGCTGCCCCGCCGCGGCCAGGGCGACGAGCAGGCCGCCCACGCGCGCGGCCGTGCCCGCGGGGACGAACGCGCCCGCCTCTCGTCGCACCGTGTGCGTGGCGTAAATGAGCGCAGCGACAATGGAAAGCGTGGTCGCGGTCGCGGCGGCGACGAGCTGTGGGCCGCCGAAGCTGGCTCTGCCGACGAGCCCCCAACCGAAGAGCAGGTTGGCGCCGAGGGCGAGCGCGGTGAGGCGCATCGCTCGGCGCTCTCGCCCGAGGCTCACGAGCACGGTGGTCGCGAGCCCAAAGATAGCGAACGACGCCTGGCCGAGCCCGAGGACACGCAGGGTCGCCGCGCCGCGCGCGGAGACGTCGGGGCCGTACACGAACCCGAGGAGCGAAGCGGGCAGGGCGACCACCACGGAGGCGAACAGCCCCGTGACCAGCACGCCGAGTCGTGAGCCGCGCGCCACGAGCCGCGAGACGGCTGCCTGGTCGCCTTCCTTCGAGGCCTTCGCCAGCATGGGGAAGAGCACCTGCGTGACGCTGAACAGCAGCTGGTACGGAAGGAAGGCGAAGAGCTGGCACGCGCGGTACACGCCCACCCACTCGTCGGCGAGCTTCTGTGGCGCCGCGTCGTCGGCAGGGGCCGCGGCCGAGAGGAAGTGGCCGAGCACCGTGATGTCGGCCTGCATGAGCCCGCTCGTGAAGAGCTGCGCCAGCATGACGGGGGCGAGGCCTATGAAGTAGGGGAGCGCGCGTGGAATGCGCGGATCGTCGGCGTCCGCCGCGCTCGGCTTCGCGCCGGTGCCCGTCATCGACAGGGCGAGCAGGAGGATGAGCCCCGCCGCGAGGACCGCGCCGACGGCGCTGCCGAGCACGCCGTCGTCCCACTGCTTGCGGAACAGGTAGCCGAGCCCGACGAGGCCGGAGGTGCGCAGGGTCGCCGCGATCATGTCGAGCGACGCCTGTCGGCCAAACTGCCCCTTGCCGTTGAGGTAACCGATGAGCGGCGCGTAGGCGCTGTACGCGAGCAAGAGCCCCGACATCACCATCAGCGACCGCGTGATGTGGGGCGCGTGCTGGAACCACGCGAGCGCGGGCGAGAGGGCGAGGAACGCGAGCGCGATCGCAAAGCCGAGCGCGAGGTTCACGCGGTAGGCCGCCCGGAAGGCCTCGCGGTCCTTGTCGCCCGCGCCCGCCACCGCGCGGCTCACGCCTTGGGTGAACCCGAAGACGATGACGTTGCTGACGACGCTCACCGGGGCGAACACGCGCGAGAAGCCGCCGTAGCCGGCGAGGCCGATGGCCTTCGGGAGCAGCGCTTGCTGGGCGAACCCCACGAGCTGGAAGAACACCTTCGCCGCGAGCACGAACGCGCCGCCTCGGCCGGCCTTGCGCGCCTCGTCGCCGCCCGCCCCAGGCGCGGGTGACGCGCCCGTCGCCGTTGCCGGCTCGGGGTCGCGCGCTTCGGTGGCCTGGTCGTCCGCCATGGGCTGGCACTACCAGGGAAGCCCGCCACCGGGCCACTTATCGCGCCCCGCTCCCCACCCGGGTCGGCGCTCCGCCTACGGCTCAGCGAGCGGCGGGGCGCACGGCGCGCAGCGCGACGGGACGCTGGGGCAGGGCGACGCGAGGCGCCGGGGCTGCGACGAGCCTGCAGGAGGGTTCCATCACGAACGCGTGGAGCGCGTGCCCGCCGCCCGCGAGCGCTCGCCTATCACCGACGAACAGCGTGTCGCCCACGAACGTGAGCCCCTGCAGCTCGAAGCCCGGCGTCGAGAGGGCCGCGGCCGAGGCCGGCTGCACCACGACCCCGCGCGAGGCGTCGAAGGTCACGAGTGAGGTGGCGTTCACGTCGCGCGTGGCGCTCATGACGATCGCCGCCCCGCACGACCCGCGGAGCGCGAGCTGCACGACGCTGCCGCCGAGGCTCGCCTCCTGCACCACGAGGTGGCTCTGGCCGGTCTCGGGGTCGAACCGGGCCACGCCCGCCTCGCGCTCGTCGGCGAGATCGACGGCCCCGGCGGCCGCGAGCCAGAGGGCGCCCTCGTGCGCCACGGCGAGACCAAACGGGTTCTGCCCCACGAGCGGGTGCGACGCGACCACGGCGCGGCGCGCGGGGTCGACCTCGAGCATCGCCGAGGGGCGGCGCGAGACGAGATCGCGATCGAGGCGCTCGAGGGCGACGAACACGCGCTCGCCTCGGGAGGTCGCGAGCGTCGTCGCGGAGGCGGGCTGTGGAGCGCCGTCGTCGTCGTACGCCGCGAGCGACAGGACCACGCGCGGCCCGCTGGCAGGGATGACGAGGAGGCTCCCGTCGTTGAAGCGGGGGATCCACATCGTGCCGCTGGCGTCGATCGCGACGTCTTGCGGGTTCTGCGTCGCCTTCGCCTCGTCGTCGTGGACGCTCGTCTTGCGGATCGGCGCGCCGCAGGTGGGGTCGAGCTCGAAGACGAGGTCCCTGTCGCGCGCGACCAGAAACAGCCTGTCGCCGGACCGCGCGAGGGCGGGATCACGGCCGAGGTCGACGCCGAAGCGGCTCTCGTTCGACCCGTCCGCCAGGCGCACGGCGGCGATGCCTGTGGAGGCGTAGTCGCTCATCGCGCACACGAGATCGCGCGCCTCGCCGCACGTGGTCGGGGCGGCCTCGGTGGGCGCCCCGCAGCCGCCCGCGAGCCCGAGCGCGGCCAACGCAAGGAGCGTCGCGAGCGTCCCGAGCGAGGAGAGAGGCCGCGGCATCGGCGAGCTATGCCACGCCCCCCTCGCGGGGCGCAAGGGCGGCGCGGCTCAGCGCCCTCGAAGGCAGGCCGAGGCGCGTGACGGCGGACCTGTGCGTGTAGACTGCACGTGGTCGCGGCGTGCTACTCGAGCTGCTTCGCGGGGCGTCCGGCGGGGTCCAGGCCGACCTCCTTCAGCGCCGCGGCCGCGCTCGTCGGCGCCGGACCGGCGGGCCGGGTCACGTCCATGATGTCGACGCGCGAGCCGTTCGGGGTCTGCTCGACCCGGATGTCGAGCTCGCGCGAGGGGTTCGCCTTCGCGCGGACCCGGGCGAACATGGTCGAGGTGGTCCCCACGGTGATCTTGCCGTCGGCGACGCGGGCGCGGAAGTAGTTCGAGACGTGTTCTGGGGGGGCCTCGGTCTCACCCGTGATCTGCCCTGAGATCCCGCCCACGATCGAGAGGCCCCGTGGGAGCGACAGACCGAACGCTTGAGCTTCGCCGTCGATGAGCTCGCCGGGCGCGAGGTGATCGACCGGGCGCACGGGGAGCGCCGTCGTGATCGTGGGCGGCGGCGGCTCGCTCTTGCCGCACCCGAGCGCGCCCGCGCACGCGAGCGTGAGCGCGGTGAGCGACGCCCGGGTGAGGGGCTCGAGGCGGCGGGGTGGCGACGCGACGCTCATTCCACGATCGAGGCCCACGCGTCGACGACGGTGCGTGTGCGCGGGAGGGCGAGCGGCTTCGAGATCTGCTTCACGGGCACGCCGGGCGCGCTGTTCGAGGCGGCGATGTTCGCGACGAGCGAGTACGACGTCGGCGTCGTCAGCTTCGCGCCGATGCGGGTGCCGCCGAAGTAGTCGTTGCTCGGCTGGTCGACCGCGCACGCCTGGCTCGCGCGGATCGACACGCCCGGGATGAGCTCGGGCCCGACGGCCGTGAACGGCGACGCGGCCGGCGAACGGTACTGGCCACCGAGGGCCAGGTTGCCCGCGTTCTGCGGCGCGACGTAGTCGCGTCCGTAGAGGTAGGAGGAGCCCACGGTGCACGCGGTGCCCGCGAGGCCCACTTTGTAGGTGGCGAAATGGAGCGTCTTGTCGAACACGGCCATGGGGCCGGTCACGCGCTCCCCGCTGGTGAACTTCATGAACCAGTTCAGGCTCGGGCGCGCCGGCTGCCCGGCCACCGTGGTCGGGATCTCGGTCACCGACCAGAGCATGTTGCTGTCGTTCGCGGGCTTCGTCCCGAAGTCCTCTTGATCGCCGTTCGCCACGCCGATGACGAGGTTGCCGGTCTCGCTGAGCGAGATGACCGGTGGCACCACGATGGGCTTGTCGCCCACGAAGTCGGCGGCCGAGAACGCGACGCCCCGGGTGTCGAGGAAGAGCTCGGCGCGCCAGTTGTTCGGGTTCGGGTCGGAGAGGCTGAGGCGGTAGAGCGTGCCGTCGGCGTCACCCACGAAGACCTTCTGCGCGAGGGCGCCCACCTCGGCGGGGAACACCACCGGCGTGCCCGTGATGGGCGCGTCGAACGGGCTGTTGATGACCACGCCCTTGTCGTGGATTCGCTTCGGGACGTCGTTGTCGCCCGCGAGATCGCGAGCGAAATGTTTGATGATCTCGCCCGTGTCGAGGCGCACGACGGTGACGCTGCGGCCCGCGACGACGCCGTTGCAGTTGGCCGCCCAGCCCCGCACCGTGGAGCGCGGGTTCATGACCTGGTCTTTGGCGAGCGGGAAGTTGTAGAGGGGGCTCGTGCGGCGTGTGCACGAGGGGCCCGACGGGATGGTGGTGTCGATGCCACCGGGGAGGATCGCGACGCCCACCTCGACGTTGCCGATGACCACGGTCGTGATCGCCGGCGTGCCGGTCTTGTCGCCGAAGATGGCGTAGAGGTCGTCGCCCTTCTTGTTCTTGTGGCCCTTCTTCTTGCCCTTGTCGCCGCTGTTGTTCGCCTGCGTCGAGGAGAGCTGCCAGAGGAAATGTGGCCCGACCGGCTTGCTCGGCGGGGCCGGCCGGAGCACCGTGTCGAGCGCGCTGGTAGTGAAAGTGGTCACGCGCTGGTAGGCGCCGTCGTTCGGGATTTGCCCGTCCGCGGTCACGTCGAGGGCGAAGTAGCCGTCCTTGCCGAGCCCCGCCACGAGCGCGGTGTGCCACGGCACGTCGGAGCCGACCTGGGTCTTCGTGCGCTTGAAGACCACGTCCTTCACGACGGGCGTACCGTCGAGCAGCGTGCGCTGTCCGCCCGGGAAGTTCGTCGTGAGCTGACCGATGGCCGCCGGCGGCACGAACGCCCACAGCTCGATGCCGTTGTTGGTGGCGTTCAGCGGGTAGTTCACGTCGAACGCGTGGAGGAGGCCGTCCGCCGTCGCGGTGTAGAGGGTCTGGCGCCGGTCCTTGAACAGCTCGACGAACTTGCGGTAGCCCTCGTCTCGCAGCAGCGACGAGGGCGCGCTGACGATCGCCGGCGACGAGCGAATCACGGCCCCGAGCGGCTTGCAGTCCGCCGGGTTCAGGCTCTGGCCGGGGCCGCCGCCGTACGGGCAGCGGACCGCGAAGTCGGCCTCGGCTGCCCCCAGGTCGGCCGGCCGCGCCGCGGTGGCGAAGCCCCACACGACGCGGGCGCAGTCGACGCTCTCCTTCTTGGGGAGCTTGTTCTTCTTGCCTTTGACCGCCACCTCGCGGCACGAGTCCTTCTTCACGTTGAACATGTCCTCGACGTCTTTGGCCGTGGCGCCGCTTCTCAGGGCGTTGCGGAACGTGGTCGAGTCGGCGACCGAGGCCCGGGTGAGCAGGGTCTCGGCGGCGCCATAGGCGGTCACGCCGTCGGGATCGCTCGCGAGGTACGGGCGCAGGGTCTCGTCGCCGTCGACCGCCCCGCCGACCTGCGTGGGCACCGCGGTGAAGAAGTAGCGCTGCTTGGTGGGCGTGCCGGAGGTGACCTCGGCCTGCATCGTCGCTTCGAAATTGTCGCCGGCGCCGGTCGCGGGCTGTTCCACCGTGGCGCCACCCTGACACACCGAGCGCTGCCGCGTGAGGTTGCCCGACCAGATGTTCGCCGACGAGGTCTGGTTGGTCGACGTGCTCGCGGGGTCGGCGTTGAACGAGGCCACGACGGTGGAGCTCTGCGTTACGGTCGCAGGACCCGCCACGGTGTAGGTGACGGGGCTCGAGTACGCCGGGATGGCGCGGGTGCTCGCGCCCCGCGCGATGCGGCCGAGGATTCCGCCGAACACGTTCGCGAGATCCGACTGGTTTTCGGCGAAGAACGCGCCGCGCGTGCCGGCGGGATCCCCCTTCAGCGCGATGTCGTTCAGCTCGCAGCAGGCGCGCGCGGTGGAGCCGAAGGCCGGGCCCGGCGGCGTGAGCGCCGGCCCTTGGGCGACACACTGCGTGTGCATCGCGGTCGAGCTGCCCGCGAGCTGCCGCCACTCGGCGCAGGTGCGCGTCGCCACCGCGGCGGGGAAGCCGTCGTTCGCGGCCGCCGTCGGGGGCGAGTCGCCGCCAACCGAGAAGCCCACCACGAAGGTCTCGATGGGCTTCATGGAGCCCGTCACGTCGGTGCGCAGGCGGGTGGCCGTGCGGCTCGGCAGGTAGAAGGGGCAGTACTGTGGCGGAAGCGGCGGCGTCGTGTTCTCGTCCCCGTTGCCGCAGGACGCGGGCGAGCCGAGGTTGCGGAGGTCGAGGTTGGGCGCGCCGTCGGTGAGCAGGATGACGAACTGGTCGCGGCAGCCGCCCGTGACGAACGGATCGCTCCGCGGGCCGTCGCTGCGGCGGAGCATGTAGTCGTAGGCGCTCGCCATCATGCCCGCCGTCGGGGTGCCGCCGTACGGGCGCACGGCGAGGATCGCCTTCTGGACGCCGTCGTTGTGCGCCTGCAGCTGCTGCAGGGTCGCGTTCGGGGTGGGGAAGGCGATCATCGGCCCCTCCCACGGGGGCGCGAACTCGTTGCGCGCGCCCACCGCCATGCTGATGGCCGACGAGCACCCCGGGATGAGCCCGTTGAGCGGGAACCTGGGGTCGCTCGACGTGCTCGAGAAGCCGAGCAGCTCGGCGGCGGAGTTCCGGTTCGAGTACAAGAACGACCACTGGCCGCCTACGTTCATGTTCGCCGGAAACGTCGGCGGGAGCGAGCTCCCGAGGAACCTGCCGGTGCCCGCGCTCGGATCGCTGTCGAACGTCATCATGCCGAAGCGGGCGAACGTGCCCGCGTTGTCCAGCTGGCCGTCGGCGGCCTGGTTGAACACGCACTTGTCGGCCTGCGCCGGGGGGAACGTGTAGCTGCCCGACGACCACGGGTAGGTCGCGATGCGGTCGGGGTCGTACGTCGATGAGCCGAACGCCCCGAGCGAGCCGTCGCGGTGATCGGGGAAGTACGAGCAGGCGGCCTCCTCGTCCGTGGCGGCGGCGGCTTCGCCCGACACGGGCCGGTGATGGGGCAGATGGTACCCGTCGTCGTACCGGGCCTCGGCCGACGTCACGCCAACGAGCGAGCTCGACCAGTACCCGGTCATGAAGCTCGTGTGGCTCTGATCGCTGCCGACCGCCGGGGTGGCGTCGCGCATCATGCGGCCGCAGCTGTAGAAGGGCTGAACCGAGCCGGTGAGCCCCTGCACGAGCTGGCCCCACCGGTTCGGCTGCTGACCCGCCACGCCGGGCGTGCAGACCGGCAGCGAGCCGTTCGGCATGCGCTCCATCGAGCCCGACGTGTCGACGAGCAGCAGCACGTTGGGAGGCGCGTTGGCGAAGGCGCCGTTGCCCTGCGCGAGCGCCGTCCCGGAGGCCATGAGCAGGCCGAGGACGCCGCCGGTGCAGCCCAGCGCCCGCGCGAGGCCGCGGCCCACCGCGCGCGCGCCCGACGAGCGAGACGAGCGAGACGCCGCCGAGGTGGTTCGAGTGGCCATAGGTTCCTCCGAGTTTCCGCTCATCGTTCGCATCGTGTTGGTATTGCTCACGTTTTCGCTGTGTGGCCGCGGCTAGCGGCTCTTGACCGGGCCCACGATGATGCGCGCGCGGCCCATCTCGAGGGTGCGGTTCTCGAGGCGAGTGGGGTCGAACCCGCCGGCCTGCACCGAGCCGCCGGTGGTGATGGTGACCCGCGCGAAGTTGAGCCCGAGCGCCTGGTCGAAGCCCGGCGGGGGCTGGGTGAGCGCGGGGTTGGTCAGCTCGGCGAACACGGTGCCCTGCATGGTGGTGTTGCCGCGCTGGCCGAGGCTGTACTCGGTGAGCATGGGCCGGCCCTGCCAGGTGTTCTCGAACTCGGCCTGGCTGAAGCGCATGCACGCTCGCGCGATCGGGGTGGCGGTGGTGTAGGTCGGCACCGACAGGCAGTCGGTCGTCGGCGTGGTCTTGGCGAGCAGCAGCGTGTTGACCATGTAGTCGGCGTTCTGCGCGGTGATGTGGTTCACCACGGCGCCGAGCGCGTACTCCGAGAGGTAGTGCGCCTGGGTCGCCTGGCGGACGTAGCCTGCCGAGCGCACCTCGGTCGCCGAGCTCGAGATGGCGTACACGCCCATGAGCGCGAGCAGCGCGAGGGTCATCGCCACGATGAAGACGACCGCGCCACGCTGCGCCTTACGGGCGCTGAGCCTGGCGACGCGACCGGCGCGCGTTCGCGCCGGCGAGGGCGAGGCCGAGGGCGAGGGCGAGGGCGACGGAGCCATCAGTAGGACATCCTTGCTTGGTTCACGAGGGCGACCTCGCCCGTCATGACACGGACGCGCGCATACTTGTTGTTGATGCGGTAGCGGTACATGTAGTCGCTGCCGGCGACGACGAACGGGTCGTCGCGATCGGTCTGCGCGGCGCGGGTGGTGAGGCGGTAGCGGAGCGACCGAATGCGGTGGGGACCCTGCGAGCCGCGGTTCGGCACGATGGGCACGGCGGAGGTGAGGTCGCGGTTGGCCCAAGGCGCCTTCGCCACCGCCGTCGCGGAGAACGGGAAGGTCAACGACTTGTTCACGGAGGTGTCGGGCTGCGAGGGATCGTCGACGGTGAAGCCCACCTTGAGATCGACCGCGTACTCGCTCACCACCTCGGCCTCGTTCACGAGGGCCACGCCGCCCGAGTTCACCCACGCGCGCATCAGGTCGTACTTCTGGGCCGACTGGTCGGTCGAGCCGGCGTTCTCCAGGTTGACGTTGACGCGGCGCCCGATGAACCAATACACGCCGTGCAAGGGCGAGATGGCGATCTCCTCCGAGCCGCCGACGCCGCCCTTCTCGTTGGTCTGCGCCGAGGTGAGCGTCGCGTTGACGCCCGCGAGCTCGATCGTGGCGGTGACGCCGTTGTAGAGCACCGGCACCGCGCACGTCGTGGCGAAGTGGTAGTAGCCCTTGTTGTCGGTCACGCGGGCGAAGAACGACTGGTTCGCGATCGGCGCGAACACCTGCGAGAGCGCGGCCTGCGCTTGCGCCGCGGGCACGGCGACGCCGTTGGGATCGCGGAGAATGCGGAGCAGGGACGGGTCGGTGGGGTTCAGCACGACGCGCTTGCCGCCGCACGCGCTCGGCGCGGTGTCGTCGACCGTGCCGAAGTACTCGTCACCGCTCGTCATGTTGCCCCACACCGCGAAGGAGTCGGGCGTGAGCGCGGGGGTCTGCGCGGCGCACCCGGCGTTGATCGACGGCAGCACCACCGAGAGCTGGAGGGTGTTCGCCTGGGAAGGCGGGATGAGGCTGCCGCCCGTGAAGACGCGGACGCCGCTCAGCTGCTGGAGCCCGGGGATGCCCTTGGCGCCGTTGCCGCCCGGGAGGTGCGCCGCCTTGGGGTCGCGCACGATGTTGCCCGTGCCCATGAGCCCCGCGCGGGAGATGTCGGCGCGGAGGCGCAGCGACGAGAGGCGTGCGCTGGCCTGCGCGGCGTTCGCGCGCGACTCCTCGTGGAACTGCTGCGCCACGCTCTTTGAGAGCGTGACGACCGCGAGGCCGATGACGAGGCCCGCCACCAGCGACACGAGGAGCTCGACGAGGGTGAAGCCGCGGGCCGACGCGCGCGGCGAGCGAGCCGCGCGGCCCAGGCGAAGGGTGTGGGCAGCGTGGGGGGTCACGGGTTCTGCCTCAAGGCCATGGTCATGTTGATGGACTTGTAGCCGGTGGGGAAGCCCGCGGGCACCGGGGGATCGCCCGTGAGCGCGGCGCAGGGGAGGCGGTCGCCGCTCGTGAGGTAGAGCACGCGCACCTCGGCGCGCATCATGCCGCCGATCACGAGGGGGCCGCTGTTGTCGTAGGAGATCCACTGGAGGCGGTACTGGGTGCAGTAGACCCCGAAATTGGGCACGTCGGCGGTGACGAGCGGTCGCCCCACGATGTCGTACGAGGGCGAGCCGAGGCGATCGCGGTCGGCCGTGGTACCCGGCACGGTCGGCGTGATCCACGGGGAGGCGGCGCCCGCGTCGGAGGTGCCCGTGGGGCCGTCGACCACCACGCCGAGGTACTTGGTGGCGGTGCCGTGGTTGCTCGCCGCGCCCGGGTTCGCCGCGTTGGGCAGGTTCCAAGCGAGCGAGTCTTGGCGGAGGCGCTCGAGCCACTCGGACGCGATCGCGGACGCCACGTCGCTGCGCCGCGCGTCGGCCGAGCCGACGATGGAGGCGCGCTGCAGGCTGAGGACACCGGCGGTGCCGACCGCGAAGAGCGTCAGCGCGATGAGCACCTCCACGGCCGTGTAGCCACGGCTCCGGCGCGAGCGGGGCGAGCGGGGCGAGCGGGGCGAGCGGCCGATCATAGCTGCCTCGAGAAGATGCGCGGGGCGCTGCCCGGCGTGACGACGACGCTCCGCGTGAGCCCCTGGCGGACACCACCCTCGAGCCGCGCGATGTCGATGAGGACCGGCGCGAGCAGCGGCGGCGCCGCCGTGAGCCCGGCGGCCGACGACGCGGCGTAGGCCCGGCCGGTGGGCGTGAAGCACAGCCACATTTCGGTCGTGATGCCCGCGCCGGCGGGGGGATCCGTGATGGACACGAGCTGGATGTTCTGGTCGATGAGGCGGCGATCGTTGCCGAAGATGAACGAGTCGAGCACGGGGCTGGTGAACGGGGCCGCGACCGTCGCGGGGGTCGTGGGGTTCGTGACGTTCACGCCGAAGGCGCCCGGCACCCGGCAGGTGTTGATGGGCACTCGCGGCGTGACACCGATGGTGCGCTCGGCGCCTTGGACGACGAACTTGCCGGGCAGCGGCCCGATGCCGCCCGCGGCGTCGAGCGAGATGACCACCACGTGGGCCGAGCCGGTCGCGATGGCCCGCGTGCGCCCGAGCTGCACGAGCTCGGCCACGCGCTGGGCGGTCTGGTAGACCTTCAGGTCTTGGTTGCCCCCGATCATGCTCGGGATGGCGATCGACGCGAGGATGGCGATGATGGCCACGACGACCATCAGCTCCACGAGCGTGAAGCCTCGAGCGGCGCGAGCGCGCGCCGTGGGGAAGGGTGAGGGAGGGGGGCGGGGAGGACGCACCACACCGATCCTAGCAACTTGCGTACCGGAGCGCCGAATTCCAGCACCGTCGAAACGTCGCGGAAATCGAGGCAAGCCAGGCCGTACCGTCGAGCAACCTTTTCCAAGGTGTGAAAAAATGTGTGGGTTGGGCGGGACGCGGGCCCAACATGTTCGGCTCGGCGCTCGGGTTCGGCTAAGGAAGCGCGCAAGGAACCCCGCATGCATCGTACGACCTCCGCCGCGCACGTCTCGCCCGTCCTCGTCCCGCCCGCCTCGCGCGTCCCCGCCGTGCCCGCCGCGCCCGCGTCGCCGCGCGGTCGCGGCCCCTCCGCGCTCCGGCGCGCCTCCCTCGCGGCGCTGGCGTTCGCGACCCTGGCGCTCGCGGGCTGCCCGAAGGACGACAAGCCCAAGGGCGATCTCCCGCCGCCGCTCCCTGGCGCGCCAGGCGCGTCGGGCGCCTCCGCCTCGGCCGCTGCGCCCGCCGCCTGCGCGACCGGCGGGGGCCAGATCGGCGATCCCACGACCGCCGCGTTCTTCCCGCGGGTCGAGGCCGGCTACTGCGTCGATCCACAGGGCGAGACCCGCACCTACGGCGAGAAGGGCAAGTACTCCATGGAGGAGGTCTGCACGACCGCCTTCGATGGGGAGTGTGTAGTCTACATGCGCTTCGGCTTGAAGCGCGTCGTCTCCTTCCGTTACGTCGACGCCGCCGGTCAGGGCGCCACGGTCGACGTCGTGGTCTCGCAGTTCGCGGACGCGGCTGGCGCGCTCGGCATGTACACGATGCGCGTCGTCGCCGGGGACCCGGCGGATCCGTCGACCCCGCGCGTGCTCGAGCCCGGCAAGGGCGGGCCGTCGGCGGCGATGGGCGCGCTCGGCACCGGCCGCGCCTACGTGTGGCGCGGCGCGTACGTGGTGGAGCTCCAGTACAACAACGAGCGCGAGACCCCCGCGCAGCTCCGCGCGTCGAGCGACGCCGTGCTCGGGGCGATCGGCCGAGCCACCGCGAAGGGGCTGCCCGAGCATCTCCGCCCGCGCGCCGTCACGATGCTGCCCGACGCGGGGCTCATCCCGAACGGCCTTCAGTTCTTCCCCAAGGAGCCGTTCGGTTGGAAGAACGTCGGGCCTACGGCCGTCGGCTTCTACAAGGAGGGCGATCGCCGCTGGCGCACCGTGTCCATGGGCCCGGCCGACGAGTTTCAGGCGAAGGACATGATGAAGACGCTGAAGCAGCGCCCCGGCTCGATCCCCGTCTCGGGAGTGGGCGAGGAGGCGGTGCACGTCGTGAACCCTGGCGAGGGGAGCGCTCCGAAGGTGGAGATCCTCCTCGCCCGCAAGGGCGGCTCCGTGGTCGGCGTGGCCGACGAGGAGTACGCCCTGAAGGCCGCCGCGCCCGACAAGGTCCAGGCGGCGCGCCTCACCAAGGACGAGGCGATCGCCAAGGTGAAGGCGATCCTCGAGAAGCTGCCCCCGCCCGCGTCGCGCTGAGGTAACCCGACGTGGGCGCCTCTGCGCACCACCGGGCGTTCGACGTCACCGGACCCGCACCATCGCCCCCAGGGACGACAGCCTCCTGAACTGCCCGGCGAGGCTCTTCGCGAAGCCCACATCCCTCACGAGCACGCCGGCCTCCACGTTGCGCTTCTCGCCGCGACCCGTGAAGTTCGCTGAGGTCACCAGCGCGCGCGCGTCGTCCACGACCAGGCACTTCGCGTGGAGGCTCACCTTCGGCGCGCCGTTCTCCCAATACGACTCGGCCTCGTACACCCGCCGGTCCACGTGGAGCTCGGGCAGGGGCGAGCCCGCGGCGAAGTTCCGCCCCACGAACCTCGCGATCGCCTCCTCGACGTAGTCCGCGAGCGGGACGTCGAGCCGCGTCGACCGCTTGAGGCTCTGGTCGGGATCCAGGTACACCGCCACCCGCACGTGGCGCTCGCGCATCGCCTGGCCGAGCTCGCTGAGCACGCGCGACCCCTGGTCGAACGTGTACCCCGCGATGAGCACGCTCTGCGTCGCGTGCGCCACGAGCTCGGCGAGCACCGCGGCCGTGTCGCGTGCCGAGGAGGCGCCCTCGTCCGGACCGCTCCACACGAGCGAGAGCGACGCGTCGTGATGGCCACGCTCGCCGAGCATCGCGTCGAGCATCGCGAGGAGCGTCTCACGCGGCAACGCGTAGAAGGGGCGAAGAGGGCCCGTCAGCGCCTCGAAGCCAGCGATCTCCAGCGCCATCGGGGACAGCGGGACACGAAGCCGCCCCAGCGCCACCGCCGCGCGGAGCCGCTCGAGCTCGGAGGTCGCCACCGCGGTCAACATGGCCTTCGCGTCAGCTCTCGTCCTGCGAGCTCACGCCGAACCCCCAAAGAAGGCCGCGTCTTCGTGGCCAATCGTGGGGAACACCAGGGCGCGGTCCAGGTAGCGGTTGAACCACTCACACGAGCACTCGGCCACGAAGAGGCACCCGTGGCAGGCGGCACCCTCGAGGTAGCGCTCCGAAGGATCGTGGGGCTGGTGGTGCGCGCACACCGGATCGTACGAACAGAGCTCTCCGGCGCGCCGTGCACCGCGGAGGTGCTCGCCGAGGCGATGCGCTTCCTGCGCGAGGCCGCCCAGAGTGCCCTCGCTCCCGCTCGAGCCGGTCGAGAGGAGAATGCCTGCGATCTTGTCCGTGTCGCCGGCCTTCGAGCAGTAGATGCGCTCGCGGACCGCGCTCGCCGCGTAGCCCGAGCGGAGGGCCATCTGGGTCATCACGAGGTGCGCGAGCGAGTGGAGCAGGTAGAAGCGCGCCCCATAGAACTCGGGCTTCTTGGCCTTCTCGGGCAGCGTGGCCAGATAGGCCGCGAAGCCGCGCTCGAGCTCGGCCGCGCGTCGCTTCACGGGCGCGCTCTCCTCCCACTTCTGGAGGGCCACCTCGGAGAGCGCGAAGAACACGCCCTCGCCGTAGATCTCGGTCGCCGGCAGCCAGTCGGCGTGGCGGCCGATGCGCGCCATGGTCACCCCGCCCTCGTACCCGCCGTCGAGGCTCGGCACCGGGGGCAGCACGCGCGTGAAGCCGCAGAGGGCCCGCACCTCGCGGAGCTTCGACACGAGGACCACGCGGTCGATGCCCGCGGGGAGATCCGGCGCGCGCGGCAGCGTCTGCGCGTAGAAGGTGTCCTCGTCGGGCGCGATCTCCCCCGCGGCGTAGGCGCGCGCGGCCATGAGAGTGGCGAACTCGGCGGGCTTCAGCGGCGCCTGGACGGGGGCCTCGGCCGAGAGCACCTTGTCGCGCATGGCGAGCACGTCGGCCGCTGGATAGCCGCGGAGCGCGGCGAGCCTCGGATCGACCGCCACGAGCGTCATGAATATTTCAGGTGTGAAGTGCCGAATCACCTCGGCGAGCGGCGTCACGGCGTCTTTCAGCGCGCTGTCCGGCGCGGGGATCGAGAGGGCGCCCATCGCCATGGGGAAATACGAGTTGGAGGCGGTGCGCACGATGAGCACCGCCTTCTTCTCGTCGCATGTGGTCTGGGCGGAGGCGCCCATCCATACGCTGTCGCCGTAGCAGGGGATCTTCGAGTCCTTGCGCATGGCGCCCGACAGCTTCTGTGGCTCGGCGCCACACGCCCGGCACTGGACGGTGATCTCGGAGAAGTCTCCCGTGGCGCCCTCCTCCAGGTAAAGCTCACTGACTTTGCACTCGGAGTCGCCGCCGGCCATGTGCGCGAAGTGTCTCCACGGGAACTCGCCCAGATGGCCGCGGTTGCACGTGGAGACGAAGCGCACCGGCACGGCCTTTCCGGTCCCGCTGTGGCAGTGGTGGACCACCTTGCCCTCGAACGAGATCTCCGAGGCGAGGGGCTGCCAGAGGCGCCGGCACTTCTTGTTCTGGCAGACGAACCACCGCGGGAACAGCGCCGCGGTGACGCCCTGGCGGCGATCGGGGTCTCGCTCGTCGGCCACCGGGGGGGACCGAAACGGCGCCGACACGTTCAGCGAGAGCCTCGGCTCCTCGCCCGCGAAGGCGCCAAGGATGGCCTTGCGCAGCCGGTCCTCCTGGATGATCGCGCCCTCGCCTTGCCACTTGTCGATCTCGCGCACGACCACCGCGTGGCCCACGAGGTCGACCATGCTCCCCGGCCCGTAGGTCAGCACCGCCTGGCTCAGGCGAAACTGCCCCTCGGGCTTGGGCTTGACGGCGCCCCTCCGCCTCGCGCCACCTGCGCCCACGCGCCGCCGCGTGTCTTCGGTGCGCTCATCGTGCGTTCCTATCGAGCCACACGTGGGTGGAGGCCTCCACGTCGCGCATGGACATGCCGGCGGCGAAGCGCCTGGCGTCGGGGGTCATCGACTCCGGATCGGCGTCGGTCTTCGTGAACAGCAAACTGCGGTCTCCCGTCTTCTTTCCGTCGAGGGGCGAGTAACGCAGCTTCGACTCATGCTCGCCCACGACCTTCTTCCACGCGCCCAGCAGGTTCAGCACGCCGTCGCGGACGTTCTGGGTGAGGCGCGCCTCGTCGTCGCGTTCGGCGCGCGCGTGCACCTTCGCGCGGACCGCGAACGTCTCGGCGATGCGCTCGGCGAGCGCCGGGTGACAGGCGATGTCCATCGCCGCGGGCCCAGGCGTGAGCGCGACGTCCGCGTGCCGCGCGAGCGCGAGCACCGCGCCGGCCAGCGCTCGCCGTAGCGCCTGGTCCGAGAAGGGCGTGAGGCTCTGCGCCTCGACGAACCGGTAGAAGCTCTCGTGCACCACCTCGAAGCGCTCGTAGTGCGAACGATCGCGCGCCTTCGCCGCGCTGAGGCAGGTGACCACCAACCCCGGGGATTTTCCGCGGCCGACGCGGCTCGTGGCCTGGATGTATTCACTCACGGTCTTGGGCTGTCCGGCCACCACCATGAGCCCGAGCCGAGGGATGTCGACGCCGACCGAGATCATGTTGCTCGCGAGCACCACGTCCACGTGGTCCTCGTGGGCATACGGGTGGCCCAGGCGGGTCTTGTGGTCCGCGATCGTCGCGGTCTGCTCGCGGCTCGTGAGCTCGATGGTCTCGCGCAGCGCGCGGGTCCGCGCGAAGGGGTGAGGTTCGCCCTTGGGCCAGTCGACCGGCACGCGCCCGTAGGCTTCGTCCACCGAAGCGCGCAGCTCGAGGCGTGTCAGCACGTCGTCGTCGCACAAGCGGCGCATTCCGCCGAGCTCGCGCAGGCTGTTGAAATAGCCCACGAGGGTGGCGTAGCCGTCGGCGACGTTCTGGCCCCGTTCGTCCACGATGCCTGCCTCGTGCGCGAGCTGGGCGGCGGCGAGGAGCGCCACATACACGCGTATGAGGAGCTGCTTCTGCGATCGCCCCGCCGCCGAGACACCCGCGTAGAGCCGGCCGTCTTGGTCGTGCGCCACCTCGGCGAAGAAGGTCTCGCCGTCGTCCATGCCTGCCGGCGGGTAGACGTCGGTCTGCGCCCGCCCGAAGATGGCGCGCACCTGCTCTTCGGCGCGCTTCACCGTCGCGGTGGAGGCGAGGATCTTGGGGGGCCTCGTGCGCGAGAGCAGCGCGCCGATGGCGGTCTCGTAGAGCCCCACGATCGTGCCGAGAGGGCCGGAGATCAGGTGGAGCTCGTCCTGCACCACGAGCTCCGGTGGGTGAAGCCCGACGAGGCCTGTCGCGCCTGTCCCGGCTGCCGCGGCTGTCCCGGGTGCCGCGGCCGTCGCGCCGGTCGCGCCCGTCGGCGTGTGCGCGAGGCGCTTTGCGTCCTTCGGGATCTTCGTGGCGGTCGGACCGAGGAACGTGGCCGGGACCCCCGCGAGTCTGTGCGTGGCCTGCCCAAACAAGAGCCCCGCCTCGGCGCGCCAGGGGACCATGGCGAATTTGTCGACCGTGGAGAGCAAGAACGCAGGCAGCTCGCGGTAGATGTGCTCGTCCACGAAGAGCACCGGAATGCCGAGTCCGTCGCCCAGCGCACCGCTCGCGAAGGGGCACGCCCGGAAGTTGTCGCACATGACGCGCACGGCCACTTCGTCGTCGCGTGCGTCCACGGTGACCTGGTTTTTCGCGATGAGCGTGTCGCACCACGGGCACTTGCCGATGGGCAGCGGGCTCCGGCCGGACTCTTGGTCCTTCCACTCGTCGACCTGCAGCTTGGCGACCTTGAAGGTGTTCGCCGTGGCGCTGCGGCCGACCCAGAGGCCAATCGAGAAGCGCGATGTGCCGAGCTCGGCGCTTCGCGGACCTCCGCCCTTCGCGACCTCGCGGCGCAGCACCTCGAGGGCGCACACGAGGCGCGCGGCGCGCTCCAGCTGGTCGAGGGTGAGGAGTCGCAGGGTGTACCGAAGGAGCACCGCCACACCGAGCCCCTCGTCGGGAGCCCCGCGGCCACGGAGGCGACGCGCGAGGAGCACACACGCGATGAGGCCGAGGTACGCCTCGGTCTTGCCACCGCCGGTGGGGAAGTAGATGAGCTCGACGGTCTCGCGATCGGGGTGTCCCCCGTCGAGCGTGCTCGGCAGCGCGAGCAGCAAGAAGCCGAGCTGGAACAGGCGCCACGAGGGCTCGTCGTTTGGCCGGGTGCGCCTCGCGGCGTCGGCCATGCAGCGGTTCGCCCACGCGAACACGCGCCGAGCCTCGTCGTTCGTGGCCAAGAGACGAATGCCCTCTTCGATGCGCGCGCGGGCTCGACGAGCGTCGCCGGCGAGGACGCCCGACACCTCTCGCCGGTGGGGCTCGGGGAGCTCCTGCCCACGCGCTTCCATCGCGGTGATCCAGGCCTCGTAGGCGCGAGGCAGGCCGCCCAGCGCGCGCTCGACCTCGGGGCCGGTGGTGAGCTTGGCGAGCTCCCCCATGCGGGTCTCCACGGTCTCGCCGGACAGCTCGGTGCGCGCGCGGACGCTCTTTACCTCGGCCCGCGGGACGAAGCAGGTGCCCACGCGGAGGGCGCGACGGTCCTGCCCGTTCGCGTGCCGTTCGAGGACCCGCACCGACACGCCGTGGCCGACCGCGTATTCGCACACGTCGCGGAACTGCAGATCCGCGATGCGCCCGTCGCGGTCGAGCGAGGTGCTCCGGGTGTCCCTGGCGAGGATGCCGCCGGCGAAGGCGACCCGGAGCTCCACCTGGAACAGGGTCTTCTCTTCGCGCAGCTCGCGATCTTCCTCGGGGGCCTCCCGGGCGTTCTCCACGAAGAGCGACACCGCGCGGACGGTAGTGTCGCCGACCTTGGTGCGCGTCATGCGGCCCACGATCACGACCCCGTCGGTGCCCGGGACGTCGAGCCCCTTCTCGCTCTTTCCGAGCTTGGCCAGCGAGCCCAGGCTGACCGAGAGGACCTTCTCGATCAGGGGCTTTCGCAGATACCCCTTCTTCTCGGTCTCTACGGTGCCTCCACCCCGCTTCTTGCTTTGCTTGGCGAGGACCGTGTAGGGCTCTCCGGAGGTGTATTCGGCCCACGACAGGCTCACCTCGAGGGTGTCGCTGTCGGGCCCCTCCGGGAGGAGAAAGCTCATTCCGCACGACGAGGGGAGAAACTGCCGCTGCTTCGGGGGCGCCTCGCTTCCCGCCTCGGCGTCGCCCGAGTCTTCTTCGTCGGCCTGGCCGTCGAGGTCGTCGTCCTCCGGCTCCTCGGAGGCGCGCGCCCCCTTGGGCACGAGGAACCCGGTGAGGTAGAAGCGCGACGGCGGGAGCGGCAGGAGCTCCGGCTCGGGGCTGCCGGGCCCGCGGAAGGGGCCCACGAGATCGGCCTCGAGGGCGCGGAGGACGAACGCGCGGACGTCGGCGGGCGTGGTCATCATTTCGCCGACAGGGTCGCCCGACCCTCGGGGGCATGCAAGGGCAGCCTGGAGGGCGGCTACGGGAGGCTACGCCCCCAGGCCTCTGCGCTTCTGGATCCGTTGGATGACCTTCTTCACCGCGGTCGACATGCCCGAGGAGGGAGGGCTCTCGAGGAGGGCCACGAGCCTCTCCACCGCACGTGGGTGGTAGTTCACGATCTCGCGTTGCTTTCCTCGTCGCACGATCACGGCGTACTCGGGGTTGCCCTTGAGGGGAAAGGCCTTGAGCAGGTTGGAGACGTCGGTCTGTGTGCAGCGAAGCGCCACGGCGAGCTCCTTCTGTCCCAAGGCGTAGCCCTGCCCGATCGGATCGGCGACACCCACGCTCACCGTGGCCACGTCGGGGGCCTCCCCCGGCTGGGCCAGGCGAAGGCCCGGGACGCGACCCCTGAGCTCCGGCGCGGCGTGCTCGACCAGGAGCGCAAGCGTGTGCTGGATGCGGTCGAGCGCCGAGGCTTGGAGCTTCAGCGTCTGATGCAGGGTCACCAGATAGTCGCGGTAGGCGCCCTCGATTTCGACGCGGGTGGCCTCAAGCTCTGCCTGGATCTCCGGGGACAGAGACGTCTTCGCGAGCGCCGCCGCCGCGAGCGTGCGCGGCCTAGCCACGGCTCGAGGCGCGACGAGGCACACGGGCCTGTCCGCGCTCTTGGAGCTGCAGTGCTGCGAGGCGGTCGAGATGGGCGGCGACCGCCTTTACGCGACTCGACGAGAGGGCCCCGACGAGGACCTGAGCCGCTGCTTCGCCTTCGCTGGCCTCGAGAGGCAACCACGCGAGCACGCTCGGCTCGCCAGGGTCGATCAGACTCCGTGCCCAGGCCATCGCTTCTTCACGCGTTCGCTTCTTCGAGACCATCGGCGTACCCCGCTAGCTCTTCGAGCTTACCATGTGAGAAATGAACGGCGACGAGGTTCTTTGCCGGCTTCCAATCCGCGGGTTCCCCTCGAGCCCCTCCGCGTTTCTCGTACCAGAGGACGACCTTCTCGGCGGGCAGCGAGCCAAGCACGAGAGCTTCGGCTCCACGGTCGAGGCAGAACCGCGCGAAGGCTGAGAACGCGAATGTTCCGAGGGTGCCACCGCGCTCGCCGGGATCGATTTGGAAGTAGTCAAGGCGAAGGGTAGGCCCCGCCTCGAGGGTAAGGAGCTTCGGGCGCGCTGCGAAGAGCGCTCGGATCCTTGGCACGCGCGCCTCGTCCTCGTCCTCCTCATCCTCCTCTTCGAGCGAATAGACGCAGTGCTCCTTGTTCCGCAGCACGCCCTCCCAGGGCCAGCCGTGTGTGTCGGAGGCGCGACGCTCCGCCTCCCAGGCCAGCGAGGCGGCCTTCACGCAGTGGAACGCAGGCTGGGCGAGGACCACGAGGGATCCTCCTTCGTCAAAGAGCCAACGCCGTGGCTCTGGGCTGGGACATGTCGGCGCCTTCCCCCGTCGGTTCAAAGGCCACCCTCGCCTTCGGCTCGCCCACGCTTCCCACGTCCGCGCCCGCCCTCGCTCCCTCCCGGCTTCATTCCTCGCGCCTCTTCGCGCTGCCCGCCCTCTTGGTCTTGCTTTCCTTCTTGCCCACCCCCCGCGCCTCTTCTTTCGCCCGCTCCGCGTTCAGCGCGTAGAGCCGCTCCACCACGGCGTCGGCGAAGGCTCTCTGCGCCTCGCGGTCCTCGTCGGCCGTCGCGGCGCCGGCGCCCGCGCAGTACGGCGGCACATCCAGCTCGCCCCACCCGTAGGCCTCGAGCACGGCGCGGTCCATGGCCTCGGTGAGCGCCCGCAGCCGGGCCACCTCGGGGGTGTCGTTCGCGGGGTCCTTGAGGCGATTGTACGTCACGGTGAGCCCCACGTTCTCGCGAAGCATGTACTCCGCACGCGCCGCGTAGAAGGCCTCGCCGGCGGCCTCCACCGCGGGGAGGATCGTGCGCGGATCCGGGCGGGGGAACGGGAAGGTCGCGAAGCAGTCCGAGGCCGAGTAGCGCAAGTCGGTCTTCATGGACGACGACAAGAGCCGCGCCCAGGGCTCGTGGATGCGCGACTGGAGCACCGCGAAGGACGTGTAGGGCTCGAGGGGGAAGACGTAGAGCGCGTGCGAGAAGATGCGGTCGGTGGGCTGGTAGGAGAAGAGGAGGTGTTTGGAGACCTGGGAGGTGACGAGGCAACGCTTGAGGGGGGCGATGGCGGCGTGCAGCGCGGGCGCCGTCTCGCCGAAGCGCCACCAGTACTTGCGCCGCACTTCGCGGTTGTTCTTGTCGCGCTCGGGCTTCACCTTCTCGCGGACAATGGCGAGGAGGTCGGGCCACGCCTCCGCCTCTTCGAGCGTCATGCTGCCGAAGGCGATCACCCAGCGGTGTGGCGGACTCCGTGGGGCTCGTGTTCACGTCTTCGCCGCCGAGGTAGTCGAGTTCGCTCGCGCATTCCTGGATCCCGAGTCACAGTGCGTCGCGCTCCCCGGGCGTGAGGAGAAACCCTTCCCGCGGACCACCGCGCCTTGGAACGCTCGGCCGCGTTGCCGCCAGGGCGACGGGATCCTCGATCGCCGGTTGCGGGTAGCTGCGAGTTGATCTTGAACGCCGACCCCGAGGCCGCAAGTCGGCGCCATCGCCCACGGTGGTGCTTCCGCTCGCCAAACACGCCGCCGATACGGTCACCGCGGCCTCTCCCAGGCCACGGCATGTTGGGCTTGGCGTCATAAATGACGGCACCCGACTCCACCAACGCCTGAAGCCCGGTCGCCCGCGTGTCGCCCTGCGCGATCGTGTTCGTCGCGATGAGCCCGATCGTGCCATGTTGGCCAAGCAGCGTGTCGGCGCGGCGAAAGAAGTGGGCGCTGTAGTCCGCGTTCCCGTGCGCACCGGGGTGCACAGTAGGAAGCCAATCGACGAGACCTTGGCCCCCCATCGCCGCGATGCCGTTCTTCCCCGCAAACGGCGGGTTCCCCACAAAGGCGTCGAAACACGCGGGCTCCTCGGTCTTTCCTCCGTCCAGCGGGTCCGGCCTGCCGGGCCAGAACACCTCGGGGAACTCGAGCGGCCAGTGGAACACGTTCACCTTCTCGTGCAGGGCGCGCTGCCACTCCACGATCTCGGCGGGGGGCTCGATGTCGCGCGTGGCGAGCCAGTGGTCCACGCGGTCTTTGCGACGCTGGAGCTCGGCGAGCCGGTCCTTGTCTTTCCCGTGGGCGAAGAAGGCCCCCACGATGACGTCGGCGATGCGCTTCACGCGCCGGAGGGCGTCGTCCGAGTCCTGGGCGAGCCAGGCCTTCTCGGCGACGGCGTCGGGGGTCGACAGCTCTGCCAGTTTTTCTAGGCGGTGCCTTAGCGAGATGGCCTCTCGGAGCTCTCCCTCGATGAGGCTGGTGAACAGGGTCAGTTGGCCCGGGAGGGGGTCGTGCTTGGCTCGTTTGGCCTTGGCGTTGACGGGCTTGCTCGCGGTTTCCGCGGGGGCGGTGACGGGCGCGTAGGTGAAGGCCTCGATTTGCGCGAGGGACAGGCCCACCAGGGAGTCGCCGCTCTTTAGGGCGTGGTCCAGGAAGGAGAAGGGTTTGTCCTTGGCGAGGGTCACCAGCCAGAGGGAGAGCTTTGCGAGGATGACGGCGTCAGGGTTTTTGTCGACTCCGTAGAGGCATGTCTCGGCGACGCGTCTCCTCGCCTCGAGGGTCAGGTCACCCACTTCGATCCGGCTCGATACGTCGGGTTGTGAGGCGTTCCCCCTCACACTCCCCCTAAGTGGGCCCCCTGTTGAATCTGCGGTTTCCTGCCTGCGCCACGCGGCTTCGACTTCGGCGCCTAGCACGCGGCAGGCCTCGACCAGGAAGGCGCCGGAGCCCATCGCGGGATCGCACACCTTGAGCGACAGGAGCTGCTCCGCTGTGGGGTTCTCGCCCAGCACGCGCAGCAGGGGCTCCAGGGTGCGGCGGACGATGGGGGCCGAGAGCGAGCGGGGCGTGTAGTGCGAGCTCGTGCGTCGACGCTCGGGCCCCGGCTGGAGCAGGAGAGTCCCCGGGAGCGCGACCTCGGTGCCCTTCACCCGCGCCGCCGCCAGCACCTCGAGCCCACTCTCCTTCTGGCTCCCCTCTCCCCTGGTGGGAGAGGGGCTGGGGGTGAGGGCCTCGATCGCCGCAGAAAACGCCTCCGCGAGCTTCGCCGCCTGCGCCTTGGCGAGGCCGGTCTCGTCTTGAAGAAACCGCGCACGCTCGCGCGCAGGGAGCTCGGCGAGCGCCTCCGCCGACACCCACGCGCGCGAGGGCCCGATGCGCACGCTGGGCGCCTCGGCCACGTGCACGTCGAACCCCATGAGCCCCTCGTACACGCTCCCGATCTGCTCCACGTCGAGCGTGGCGTACGAGAGCCGCTGCCCCTCGAACACGATGAGCCGCTCGAGCACGCCCAAGATCGTCCCGTCGTCCACAGTGGGCACGCGCGCCTCGGCCCGCGCCTCTTCGTCGGTGGGCGCGCCCCCCGCGAGCCACCCCTCGAGGAAGGGATACCGCTCCGGCTCGAACAGCTCGCCCTTGCGCGGAGGCATGAGCAGCGGCTCGCGCTCACCGTACGGCACGTTCACCCCGAAATACACGGCTCGAAAGAGCGCCACGAGCTCCCCATAAGCCCCGAACCTGTGCCCCATCGAGTCCGGAAAAGCCTGCCGGTCCGCCGTGAGCCGCGCGAACATCCCGAACAAGCTGTACATCCCGTCGAACAGCGGGTGGTCGGTGGGCAACAGCCCACGATCTTCGGCATAAAGAAGGAACACGAGCCGTAGCAAGAGCGTGAGCAACCCGCGCGTGAGCGTGCCCTCTTCGCGGGCGATCTGGAGCGCTCCGAGCTTGTCGCGCTCCTCGGCCTTGCCGAAGCCGTGCACCAGGACCTCCAGCGCGTCGAGCACCTGCTTCGCGAGCGCCTGGGTGACGTCGAGCTGACGCGAGCGGCTCGCCTCGCAGAGCTCGCGGAGCGAGGCACCCGCGCGGGCCCCGTAGAAGCTCCGCGCCGACACGAGCGCGCGCATCGCGTCGAACAGGGGCTTCCCGTCGACCTTCGCGGCGTCGTCGAACCGAAAGGTGACGTGCCCGGCGGACTCGCCCTCGGGGGCGTACACGAGGCGCAGCTCGCGCCCGTTCGTGAGCAGGCCGAGTGGCACCTTCGCGTGGCGGAGGAGCCTCTCGAGCTTGGCCGTGGGCGGATAGACCCACGCGGCCGTGGCGTCGGGTTTGTCGAGCGACACCTCGGGCCCGAGCTCCATCCCGAACGCCTCAGGCACACTCGCCGCGTTTGCGTCGCGCGGCGTGAGCACCCACGAGGGACGCAGCGTCTCGGGCCCCTCGGCGACGTAGAGCGCGTGCGACTCGGCGGGCGCGGCGAACATGTCGGCGGAGAACCCGAGCACCTCGCGGTAGAACCGCGGGAGATCGCGCACCACGCGCCGCTCGGTCTTCCCCTCGAGCCCCGCGAGGGCGCGAAAGGCCTCGTAGGCCGAGGCGTCGCTCGCGGCGCCGAGCTGCGCGTCCACCAAGACGGGGATCGAGACGACGAGGCCCTCGTAGGGTTGGGCGAGCCCGAGCCAGGTTTCGTGAAAGCGCGCGAGGGGTTCGGCCATGAGGGGGCCGAGGGTACATCAGCCTCGGGGGCGCTGCTCGCTGCGCCTGCGGGCTCCTCGGCGAGCGAGGCCTCTCACGTCACGGGGCGACCGTCGGGGCGGGCGAAACCGTGCGGGCGCGGGGTCACCGCAGCCGCTCGCGGAGCCTTGCGAGCTCGGCCTCCGCGGCGTCGGCCCTCGACCTCTCCGCGGCGAGGCGGCGCTCGTCGGGAGTGGGCACGAGGCTCGTCCCGTCCTCGTCGTCGGCGAGGCGCAGGGCCGCCTCGAGCCGGAAGATCGCGGGGAGACCCTCGGCCAGGTACGGCGCGACCACGAACCACTTGCGAAGCACGACGCTGAAGGTGCTCTCCTTCTCCCACGACGCGCTCCACGAGGTCCCCCTTCACCGACTCCCACGCGCGAATGCGCGCGCCGACCGGCGCGTCCGCGTCGAACACCACCACCTCGAGCACTCCCATGGCCCCGAACCGCTCGAGCTTCTCCTGGAGCGTCTGCTTCTCTTCGGTGTCCGACGGGCTCAGGATCTCCACGCAGAGATCCGGGGCGCCCCTCTCCCAGGTCTTCCACGAGGTGATCGCCTGCGCGGGCACGCCGAGCTTCACGAACGCGTCCGGCGCGCACTTTCGACGTGGGTCTTGCGGGTCGAAATAGACGAACTGGTCCGCCCCGACCGCCGCGTGCTCGCCGGGGAGCACCCCGCACAGCAGCTGATACAGCACCTCGCACAGCCGCAGGTGTCGATGACTCTGGCCCATGTCCCACTCCGGATCGCTGGCAGGGAAGAGGTTCGATCGTCATAGGGGACATGGTAGGCCACCTCGCCGCGGGCTGCATGGGGTGCGGCTTGCAGGGCGTGTGCCGGGCCCCAGGGCGCGAAGTTTCTCGGTCAGCCCGCCCCGAGCCCTCGTCACGGCCGCCACACCGGTGTCCGGGGACGGCCGGTCAGCCCGAGGTCGTCACCCTCGCCGCCCGCGGAGCCTCGCGAGCTCGGCCTCCGCGGCGTCGGCGCGGGCGGCCTCGGCGGCTGCGCGGGCGGCCTCGGCGTCGGCGCGGGCGGTCTCATCGGCGAGGCGGCGCTCGTCCGGAGTGGGCACGAGGCTCGTCCCGTGCTCGTCGTCGGCGAGGCGGAGGGCCGCCTCGAGCCGGAAGATCGCGGGGAGACCCTCGGCCAGGTACGGCGCGACCACGAACCACTTGCGAAGCACGACGCTGAAGGTGCTCTCCTTCTCCACGACGCGCTCCACGAGGTCCCCTTCACCGACTCCCACGCACGAATGCGCGCGGCGACCGGCGCGTCCGCGTCGAACACCACCACCTCGAGCACTCCCATGGCCCCGAACCGCTCGAGCTTCTCCTGGAGCGTCTGCTTCTCTTCGGTGTCCGACGGGCTCAGGATCTCCACGCAGAGGTCCGGGGCGCCCCTCTCCCAGGTCTTCCACGAGGTGATCGCCTGCGCGGGCACGCCGAGCTTCACGAACGCGTCCGGCGCGCACTTTCGACGTGGGTCTTGCGGATCGAATAGACGAACTGGTCTGCCCCGACCGCCGCGTGCTCGCCGGGGAGCACCCCGCACAGCAGCTGATACAGCACCTCGCACAGCCGCAGGTGTCGATGACTCTGGCCCATGTCCCACTCCGGATCGCTGGCAGGGAAGTGCAGCGGCCGGATCGGGCGGACGTACTTCACGTCCGGACGAGTGGACTTCCCTGAGTGACCAGGGTCGTCCCGACGCAGAGGTTCGATCGTCATAGGGGACATGGTAGGCCACCTCGCCGCGGGCTGCATGGGGTGCGGCTTGCAGGGCGTGTGCCGGGCCCCAGGGCGCGAAGTTTCTCGGTCAGCCCGCCCCGCGCCCTCGTCACGGACGCCCGCCCGGGTGTCCGGGGACGGCCGGTCAGCCCGCGGTCGTCACCCTCGCCGCCCGCGGAGCCTCGCGAGCTCGGCCTCCGCGGCGTCGGCGCGGGCGGCCTCGGCGGCTGCGCGGGCGGCCTCGGCGGCTGCGCGGGCGGTCTCTTCGGCGAGGCGGTGATCGTCCGGAGTGGGCACGAGGCTCGTCCCGTGCTCGTCGTCGGCGAGGCGCAGGGCCGCCTCGAGCCGGAAGATCGCGGGGAGACCCTCGGCCAGGTACGGCGCGACCACGAACCACTTGCGAAGCACGACGCTGAAGGTGCTCTCCTTCTCCACGACGCGCTCCACGAGGTCCCCCTTCACCGACTCCCACGCGCGAATGCGCGCGCCGACCGGCGCGTCCGCGTCGAACACCACCACCTCGAGCACGCCCATGGCCCCGAACCGCTCGAGCTTCTCCTGGAGCGTCTGCTTCTCTTGCGTGTCCGACGGGCTCAGGATCTCCACGCAGAGGTCCGGGGCGCCCCTCTCCCAGGTCTTCCACGAGGTGATCGCCTGCGCGGGCACGCCGAGCTTCACGAACGCGTCCGGCGCGCACTTTCGACGCGGGTCTTGCGGATCGAAATAGACGAACTGGTCCGCCCCGACCGCCGCGTGCTCGCCGGGGAGCACCCGCACAGCAGCTGATACAGCACCTCGCACAGCCGCAGGTGTCGATGACTCTGGCCCATGTCCCACTCCGGATCGCTGGCAGGGAAGTGCAGCGGCCGGATCGGGCGGACGTACTTCACGTCCGGACGAGTGGACTTCCCTGAGTGACCAGGGTCGTCCCGACGCAGAGGTTCGATCGTCATAGGGGACATGGTAGGCCACCTCGCCGCGGGCTGCATGGGGTGCGGCTTGCAGGGCGTGTGCCGGGCCCCAGGGCGCGAAGTTTCTCGGTCAGCCCGCCCCGAGCCCTCGTCACGGCCGCCACACCGGTGTCCGGGGACGGCCGGTCAGCCCGCGGTCGTCACCCTCGCCGCCCGCGGAGCCTCGCGAGCTCGGCCTCCGCGGCGTCGGCGCGGGCGGCCTCGGCGGCTGCGCGGGCGGTCTCTTCGGCGAGGCGGTGATCGTCGGGAGTGGGCACGAGGCTCGTCCCGTCCTCGTCGTCGGCGAGGCGCAGGGCCGCCTCGAGCCGGAAGATCGCGGGGAGACCCTCGGCCAGGTACGGCGCGACCACGAACCACTTGCGAAGCACGACGCTGAAGGTGCTCTCCTTCTCCACGACGCGCTCCACGAGGTCCCCCTTCACCGACTCCCACGCACGAATGCGCGCGCCGACCGGCGCGTCCGCGTCGAACACCACCACCTCGAGCACTCCCATGGCCCCGAACCGCTCGAGCTTCTCCTGGAGCGTCTGCTTCTCTTCGGTGTCCGACGGGCTCAGGATCTCCACGCAGAGGTCCGGGGCGCCCCTCTCCCAGGTCTTCCACGAGGTGATCGCCTGCGCGGGCACGCCGAGCTTCACGAACGCGTCCGGCGCGCACTTTCGGCGCGGATCCCGAGGATCGAAATAGACGAACTGGTCCGCCCCCACCGCCGCGTGCTCGCCGGGGAGCACCCCGCACAGCAGCTGATACAGCACCTCGCACAGCCGCAGGTGTCGATGACTCTGGCCCATGTCCCACTCCGGATCGCTGGCAGGGAAGTGCAGCGGCCGAATCGGGCGGACGTACTTCACGTCCGGACGAGTGGACTTCCCTGAGTGACCAGGGTCGTCCCGACGCAGAGGTTCGATCGTCATAGGGGACATGGTAGGCCACCTCGCCGCGGGCTGCATGGGGTGCGGCTTGCAGGGCGTGTGCCGGGCCCCAGGGCGCGAAGTTTCTCGGTCAGCCCGCCCCGAGCCCTCGTCACGGCCGCCACACCGGTGTCCGGGGACGGCGCTTCACCCTGCCTTCGCCCCGCTACCCGCGCGTCTCGGGCCACAAGTACACGAGCCCCACCGGCACGAGGCGCCGCCGCAACACTTGGTACGAGGCCTCAATCTGCGGAGGCTCGGCGCGCCGCTCTGCCTCCAGGGCGACGAGCCTCTCGCGCATGGCCCGGCGCTCGTCGTTCCACTGCCCACGCTCACGCTTGGCCGTCGCGTCGGTCTCGTCCGGCTCGCTCAGCAAGAGGGGCATCTGCGTGTCGTCGAGCCTCCGCTGGATGGCCTCGCGCTGCTCGTCGAGGATGCGCACGAGCGCGATGGACTCCTCCTTTCCCCGCAGCGCGAGCGCTTGCTCGGCCTTCTTCGCGAGGTCTTCCGCCTCCGCCGCCACGTCGACCCACATGCGCGCGAAGTCGCCCTGGGCCGAGGCCGCGAGCTTCTGCGCGACGGCGGGGGGCACGTCGTTCCGCGTGCTGTTCTGCCCGTCGCTCCGGCTCCCCCACAGCCCCTCGAGCTCGTCGAGGAGGCGCTGCTCCTTCTCCTCGTCGTAGCGCTCGAGGTGGCCGTCTTCTTTGGACTCGAGCCAGTCCGCCGCCACGCTCACGAGCTCATCGTGGAGAATGCGCGCGCCCTCGCCGAAGAGCGAGAGGCGACCGAAGCACACCGCGCGCGGCATGGCGCCCTTCGCGCGCACCACGGTCACGCGGCCGAGATCGTGGGCCGAGTGCCCCTGCGCCCGAAAGCGGGAGAGAATGCGGAGCACGAGCGGGTGCGCGAGGTGGAGGTGCGCCGACGCGTCGCCGTAGAGCACGGGGGGCTCGAACACCACGGGCAACAGGGGCTTTCGTCGCCAGTCCCAGAGCGACTCGTCGCGACGGCGCCCTACCCGGACGGAGTCGAGGGTCTCGGTCCAGCTCGCCGGGAGCGGAGGCAACGTGTAGGCGCCTTGGACCCCCGACACGGGAATGAGCCCGCTCGTCCCCGCGAGGCGGAGCCCCTGGTCGACGAGCTCGGCGAGCGCCTCGGCGGTGAGCCGCAGCCCCTCGCGCGAGCGCTCGAGGGCGCGCGCCGACGCGTCGGTCTCTCTCTTCAGCTTGGCGAGCGTACGGGTCTGTTCGAGCTCGCGCTGCGCCACCTCGGCCCGCGCGGCCCGCTCGCCCACCTTCGTGAGCTTGTCGACGAGGCGCTCGGTCTCGCCGGAGATGCCCGCCTCGAGCGCGCGCTCGACCGCGTCGTCCAGCACCGACGAGAGCGAGCCGAGCTCGCTACGAATCGTGACGACCTTGTCCATCACCCGCGCCAGGACCAGGTCCTCCTTGCGATCGGGATAGACGAAATAGTGACAGCGCACCTCCGGCGCCGGCTGAAGAGTCCTGTCGATGCGCCCGTTCCGCTGCTCCATGCGCCCGGGATTCCAGGGCAAATCGAAGTGAAACAGATCCGCGCAGTGCGCCTGGAGGTTCAGGCCCTCGCGCGCCGCGTCGGTGCACAAGAGGATGCGCACCGGCTCCTCGCTCGGAGGCGCGTTGAACGCGCGCTGCACCTCTTCGCGCTGGTCCTCCCCGAGGGAGCCCGTGAGCTCCAGGATGTGGTCCTCCGGGCGCGGCAGGCCTTCGAGCGCGCCGAGCAGCGCCTCGCGGAGCATGCGCAGCGTGTCGACGTATTCGGTGAACACGATCACGCGGCGGGTGCCCCAGGAGAGCCTGCCCGCCTTGGTCGACGTGCCGCCCACGCAGAGGTTCTCCTGCACCCATCGAATGAGCGAGAGGGTCTTGTGGCAGGGCTGCGTGCGCGCTCGCCGCGCGACGGCGCGGAGCTCCTCGAGCACCTCGCGCGCGCGCCCATCGAGCGCCCCCGAGCGCCGGCTCGCGAGCTCCGTGGCCTCGTCGAGGCGTTCGAGGAGCACGTCGTCCGAGACCTCCTCGCCCGCGTCCTCGCCCGCGTCGTCCGCGTCTCTGTCCGCGTCTCCGTCCGCCGCGCCCTCGAGGTCGTCGTCTTCCTCGTCGGCCGCGACCCCGGCCCGCTCGGCCACGCCCTGCGCGTGTTTCTCCACCGTCCGCGCGAAGGCCTCGACCGACGACAAGAGCCGCTTCTGGAGGCTGATGAACGGGAAGCGCCCGCGCCCCTTCTTGGGGGCGGCGAGGGCGGTGTATTCGGCCAGCAGCTCGGAGAGCCGGACCTCTACGCACTCCTCGGTGCCCACCGAGACCCGCACCACCCGCCGCTCGGGGAAGGTGCCGGCGCCGTCGAGCGAGCGCAGGTCCGACTTGAGCCGGCGCACCATCACCGGCTCGAGCTCCTTGTCGGAGGTGATCGGGACGCCCCGCGTGAAGCGCTGGTTGTCGAGCAGCTCGAGCAGCGCCGAGAAGCTATTCGAGTGTCCGTTGTGGGGAGTCGCAGAGAGGAATAGACGATTCTCGAACTTGGGCGCGAGCTCGCGCGCGGTCTTGGTGATCTTGGAGTCGACCGCGTACCGGAGGGAGGTCGCGGGAGCGACCGTGTGGGCCTCGTCGAGGATCAGCAGCGACTTCTTGCGCCGCTTCCCGAGGAACTGGAAGAGGGGCTCCTTCACCTCGGGGCGTCGCAAGAGGGGATACGTGAGGATGAACCGCGCGCTCGTGGAGAAGGGCAGCACCGAGAAGCCGCGCTCGCGCCGTCGACGCGCGACGAACGCCCGGCTGTAGATCTCGAAGGTGAGGCCGAAGCGCCGCTGCATCTCCGCCTTCCACTGGAGGGCGACCGACGCGGGGCAGACGATGAGCATGAAGTCGACGCGCTGACGGAGGGCGAGCTCGGACGCGACGAGCCCCGCCTCGATGGTCTTCCCGAGCCCCACGTCGTCGGCGATGAAGAGGTTCGCGCGGGGCAGCGCGAGCGCCTTGCGGAGCGGCGTGAGCTGGTGGTTGAAGAGCTTTATCCCCGCGCGAAACGGCGACTGAAGCCGCGTCGCGTCCGCCGCGGTGACCTTCGCCCAGAGGAGCGCGTGGTAATACGCCGCGAACGCGCGCGGCGGGTCGAGCGTGGCGGCGCCGCCGAGGCCCTCGGTGTGCGGCTCGACGACCTTCGCGCCGAGCTCTCGCTCCCAGACGAGCTCGGCGCGCCGACCCGAGTCGTCGTCGTCGAGGCACACGACCGAGACGCGTGTATGCGACGGCTGAGACAGCGGCGCCGGGTCGTCCGCCGGGGGAGAGGGCGCGGAGATCACGTCGAGGACGAGCCACTGCCGGTGCCGCGCGCGCACAAGGGCACCGGGCTTGAGGGCGGACGCGGGGCCGGTACCGAAGAGCGCGGAGGGCGGCGTCGAGTCCTTGTCGCCCAGGGCCTCGAGGAGGCGGGCGGCCAGCTCAGCGCGGGACCTCCCGTCGAACGGCAGCTCAAGGACCCGGCACGCGGCGCGGAGCTCGTCCCGAAAGAGCCGCTCGGCGAGCACGCGCGGCGTGAGCTTCCCGGACGCGCCGAGCAGCGCGGCCAGCGAGGCCTGCGTGCTCGACGTCGGGACGCGCACGTCCTGCGCGAGGGCGAGCTGGCGCAGGCGATCCTTGGGGAGGACGGAGAGCAGGCGCGTCGTGTCGGCGGACATGGCCGGCGAGGGTATCACCGTGGCCGGCGCGCCTCGCGCGTAGCGCGCTGTGCCCGCGCCTCCTTCAGACGCGCCGCTTCGGGGCCGCCTTCGCCACGTCGCGGAGAAAGCAGCGGTCCTCCACGTCGAGCGCGGCGCGGACGGCGCGCGAGCTCTCGACGAGCCGCTTGGTCACCGGGTCGTGGTAGCCGCTCGCGTCGGGCAGCTCGGGCGCGTGCGCGCGCAGGTACCGGAGCACCTGCGCGGTGAGCCTGTCGCGCGCCCACTTCCCCACGAGCGAGGCGAGGCCCACGAGCACGTGCGTCGCGTCGGCGTCTTGCACGAACGCGATCTCGCCCAGGTCGGGGAAGGCGTAGCGGCTCTCGGTGCGGCCTTCGGCGAGCGTCACGTGGAGGCGCCCCGCGAGTGGCCCGAAGTGCGGGCTGTAGTAGTCGTAGCCCCCTACCTTTCCGCACACGGCGTAGACCGGCTCGCCGGCGCGCGCGCGCGCGTCGAGCACGTGGCGCTCCATCGCGTGGAGGTCGACCGTGAAGCGCGACGTGCCGCGCGCGGCGGCGTCGTTCAGCCGGCGGTTGCAGAGCGCGATGAGCCGCGCCGAGGTGAGCTCGATGCCGCGCCGCGCGAGCGCCGCGAGGTCGCGCGTGCACTGGTCGACGTGCTCGACCTCGGAGGTGAACGCGTCGCCGTCTCGGAAGCAGAGGTCGCGATGCTGCGCGGGGCAGGGGGCGACGAGCGCGTCTCGCGCGTCGAGCGAGAGCCGCTGAAAGAGCTCCTCGGGCGACGCAGGATCGGGGCCCTCGAGCCGCGCGAACGCCCGCGCCCACGCCTCGCCGAGCGCCGCGTGCCCGTAGCCCACGAGCGCCTTCGAGTCGCCCACGCGCTCCGCGAGCGGGCCGCGGAGCTTGCGGCTCGCGAGGCGCTCGCCCGCGGGCGTCGCGCGCGCGAGCACCGCGGTGACGACCAGCGGCCCGAGCAGCGGGCCGAGGCCGTTCTCGTCGACGCCGACGAGAGAGACAGCGCGCGCGCGCGTCGCGGGGGCTTGGCCCCTTGATCGTTGCGCCGGAAGTCGACCGTTGACCTGGGGACTGGACATGCTTACCGTGTTTCGCCCCCGAATGCGGAGGGGACCGTGTTCTCCCTAGGCCGTTGTGCGCAGGGTCGGAAAGGTTGGTTCGGGCATGAACAAGCAGCAGCTGAAGAAGTTCAAGACCCTCCTGGTCGAAAAGCGAGACGAGATCGTCAAGAAGGCGAAGCAGACCCTCGAGGAGGACATGTCGCTCGACTCGAACGACCTCCCCGACGAAATGGACCTCGCGTCGAGCGAGTACCTGCAGAGCTTCACGTTCCGCCTCCGCGGCCGCGAGAAGGTCTTCCTCGATAAAATCGAGAAGGCGCTCCGCAAGGTCGAGGACGGGTCGTTCGGCACCTGCGAGTCGTGCGAGGAAGAGATCGGCGTGAAGCGCCTCGAGGCTCGACCGGAGACCACGCTCTGCATCCGCTGCAAGGAAGACCAAGAGCGGCAAGAGAAAGACTACTCGTAGCGCCGAGCTTCGCGCCTGGCCCGATTCCGCGCCGACGACGCCGGGCCTCGGTCCGTAAATCAACAGGCTGCTAGCTAGGGGCGCCGCCCGTGACCCGCCGCACCGGCCGAGGTCGCGGGCTTTGCCTTTGTGCCGGTCTTCTTCGCGCCGGCGCGCTTCCCTTCCGCCTGCGTGCCTGCGCGCGCGAGCACGGGCGCGAGGTAACGCCCGGTGTGCGACGTGGGGTGGGCGGCGATCGCCTCGGGCGTGCCCACCGCCACGATCTGGCCGCCGAGCTCGCCGCCGTCCGGGCCCACGTCGACCACCCAGTCGGCGCACGCGACGACGTCGAGGTTGTGCTCGATGACGACCACGGTGTTGCCCAGGTCGGCGAGCCCCTGAAGGGCCACGAGGAGCACCTCGATGTCGCCGAAGTGGAGGCCCGTGGTGGGCTCGTCGAGCACATAGAGGGTCTGCCCGGTCGCGGTGCGGGCCAGCTCGCGCGCCAGCTTCACGCGCTGCGCCTCGCCGCCCGAGAGGGTCGTCGCCGCCTGCCCGAGGGTGAGGTAGCCGAGGCCGACCCGCGCGAGGGCCTCGAGGCGGACTCGCACGTTGGGGAGGGTGTCGAAGGTGGCGAGCGCGGCCTCGACGGTGAGGTCGAGGGCGTCGGCCACCGAGAGTCCTCGGTACTTTACTTCAAGAGTTTCGCGGTTGTAGCGCCGCCCTGAGCAAGCGTCGCAGGTCACGAAGAGGTCGGGCAAGAAGTGCATCTCGACGCGCAGGACGCCGTCGCCCTGGCAGGCCTCGCACCGCCCGCCCTTCACGTTGAACGAGAAGCGCCCGGGCTTGTAGCCGCGCGCCCGGGCCTCCGGGAGCGACGCGTAGAGCTCACGGAGCAGCGCGAAGACGCCGGTGTAGGTGGCCGGGTTCGAGCGCGGCGTGCGGCCGATGGGGGCCTGGTCGATGCTCACGACCTTGTCGACGAGGTCGAGGCCGAGCACCTTGTCGCAGTCGCCGACGGCGCCCTGCGCGCCGTACTTCACCGAGCGAACGGCCGGCAGCAGGGTGTCGACCACGAGGCTCGATTTGCCCGAGCCCGAGACCCCGGTGAAGCAGGTGAAGAGGCCGAGCGGGACGTCGACGTCCACGTTCTTCAGGTTGTGCGCGCGCGCCCCGACGATCGAGAGGTGACCGCTGCGCGCCTTCCGTCGCGCCGCCGGCAGGGAGAGCGCGCGGTCGCCGGAGAGCCACGGCCCGGTGACCGAAGCCGGGTTCGCCATGAGCTCTGCCGGCGTGCCCTCGGCGACGACGTGGCCGCCGTGCGCCCCGGCGCCGGGGCCGAGGTCGACCACGTGGTCGGCCGCGAGGATCGCCTCGCGGTCGTGCTCGACGACGAGCACGGTGTTGCCGAGATCGCGGAGGCGGAGCTGGGCCTCGATGAGGCGCGCGTTGTCGCGCGCGTGGAGCCCCACCGACGGCTCGTCGAGCACGTAGAGCACGCCTACCAGCGCGGCTCCGATCTGCGTCGCGAGGCGGATGCGCTGGCCTTCGCCGCTGGAGAGCGTCTGCGCGCTGCGGTCGAGCGAGAGGTACCCGAGGCCCACCTCCACGAGGAAGCCGATGCGGGCGCCGATCGCCTTGAGGAGCGGCTCGGCGATGGTCCGCTCGCGGGGCGTCAGCGCGGCCGCGTCGGACTCGAGGTCGCGCACGAGGGCCGCGAGGCGGTCGAGCGGCAGCGCGCCGAGGGTGGTGATGTCGCGGCCGGCGAGGCGCACCGCGAGCGCCTCGGGCCTCAGTCGAAGGCCGCCGCAGGCGGCGCACGTGCGCACCTCGGAGAACCGCCCGAGCTCGTCGTCGGCGATGGCGCCCTCGGTCTCGTCGGGCTCCGCGTCGTCGCCGCCGTCGCGTTCTCGCGTCGTGAGCGACTGCCCGGCGAGCCTGGCCTCGAGCCGCGGGACGATCCCCTCGTACGCGGTCGTCGCCGCCTGCTTCTTGCTCTTTGACTGTCGCGTGGTCGCGCTCGCGCTCGCGCTGTCTTTCTTGCTCGACGCGGGGTCCACACCGAACAGCAGCGCCTCGCGGTGCGCCTCCGAGAGCTGCTGCCACGGCACGTCGGCGTCGACCGAGAGGGCCGCGGTCGCGCGGGCGCACTCCATCGCGAGGGCGACGCTGCCGCGGCGGCCCCACGCGAGCACGACGCCCTCGCGCAGCGTGCGGTGAGGCTCGCCGATGACGCGCCGAGGCTCGATGGCCGTGCGAGCGCCGAGGCCGTCGCACGAGGGGCAGGCGCCGTGGGGGCCGTTGAACGAGAAGAGCCGAGGCTCGATGGGCGGCAGCGAGACGCCGCAGTCGACGCACGCGAAGCGCTCCGAGAGCCAGAGCGGCGCGCCTTCGGCGGGGAGCGCGGGGAGCACGAGGAGGCGGCCCTCGCCGAGCTTCAGCGCGAGCTCGACGCTGTCGGTGAGCCTGCCGAGGACGCCCTCCTTCAGCACGACGCGGTCGACCACCACGTCGAGGTCGTGGGGCCTCGAGCGGTCGAGCGCGAGGTCGTCGCCGAGGTCGACGAGCTGGCCGTCGATGCGCGCGCGCACGAAGCCCTCTCGCCGCAGGCGCTCGAGCTCGAGCTTGAGCTCGCCCTTGCGCGCGCGGCAGATGGGCGCGAGCAGCGACAGCCGCGAGCCCTCGCCGAGCCCCGCGATGCGGTCGGTGATCTGCTGGACGGTCTGGGCCTCGATGCGTTTTCCGCAGCTCGGGCAGTGGGGCACACCGACGCGCGCGAAGAGCAGCCGCAGGTAGTCGGCGATCTCGGTCACCGTGCCGACGGTGGAGCGCGGCGAGCGAGAGAGCGGCCGCTGCTCGATCGCGATGGCCGGCGAGAGGCCGTCGATCCGCTCGACGTCGGGCTTGCCGAGCTGCTCGAGGAACTGCCGCGCGTAGGCCGAGAGCGACTCGACGTAGCGGCGCTGCCCCTCGGCGTAGATGGTGTCGAACGCGAGCGACGACTTGCCCGAGCCGCTCGGGCCCGTGAAGACGACGAGCTTGCCGCGAGGGAGCGACAGCGAGACGTTCTTCAGGTTGTGCTCTCGCGCGCCCACGACCACGAGGCGGTCCATGGTCACTTCAGTTACCATGCTTCGCGGCGTGCCGCGAGCGCCCGTACGCGCAAGTCGTTGAAAAGGAACGGAGAGTCGTCGCGGCGCTGCCTAACCTTGCGGTGGTGGTGGGGTCGACCCGAGGAACGCCGCGCATCCGAGATGGCGAGCAACACCTCGCCCAGCATGCGGCCCCGATCGTCCCACGAGGCGTCCCCGATATCCTGCTACCGCTAATTCCAGTCTATGCTCTGAGGGGTCGAACATGAAGCTAGTCGGCAATCAATACTGGGTTCACGGGCCGTTGGTCTTTGCTCCTGCGACGCTCGCCGAGCGTGTGGCGCGGGAGTTTGCGAAGGCGAACCCGGTTTTCAAAGCGCTCCGGCAGCAAGAAGAGACCGAGCTGGTCGGCCCGCGGATCGCGTCCCTCTTCGGCACGAAGGCGCTGCTGCTGCCAGGGGGCACTCCGACCGGCTGGGTCCCGATGGACGGCGGTGGGGTGCTGCTGCGTCCGCACAGGAAGCTCCGCCCGCGGAAGCCCGAGTCTTTCGTCGTGAGCGAGAAGCTCGCCGACGCCCTCGAGGTCGGGAGCGACTGGGTCCTCTTCGACAGCGCGTCGGAGGCACAAGACGGCTCGGCGGAGGCGCAGGCCCGTACGAACGCTCTGCCGGTGCCCCTGGCGCCTGGGCGGTACGTCGTCGAGTACAGCACCCCGGCGCCGCTCTACATGCTCGAATACTCCGCGGTGCGCCTGCTCCTCGAGGGCGCTGCGGCTCCCGTCGCGGTCAAGCCGCGCACGAAGTCGGGGTTCGCCGTCGACGCCGCGATGAAGAAGCAGGCGAAAGCGCTCCGGTTCCTCGAAAGCGAGGGCGGCCCCTTCGTCGCGTTGCCGCTCGCGTCACTACCGCAGTGGCGCGGGATCGAGCCGAGCGAGCCCCCCCCCCCCCCCCCCCCCCCCCCCCCCCCCCCCCCCCCCCCCCCCCCCGGGCCCGCTGGTCTTCATTCACTGGGTCGGTGCCGACTCGGCGGTCGACCTGCTCGCGGCGCTCCAGCACGCCAAGCGGTGGAAGCGCAGCAAGACGCCTTTCGAAACAGAGGGGCCGCTGGCGCTCATCGACTCGGGCGACGCAGGTCGGCGGCTCGGCAAGCGCAAACAGCTCGAGGTGCCGCTCACCAAGGGCGTGTACGACATCGACACGATCGAGGTGCAGGGGAAGGTCGAGGGGGGCGGCGAGGTCATGGCCGGCTTCACGCGGCTCACGCGGCGCTGATCGCGCGTCCGCCGCGGCCCCTAGCTAGCTATAGCTAGGGCTCAGCGCCCTTCGCAGGAGGCCTCGTACTTTCGCTGACAGCGCTGCTGGAAGCAGAGCTCGCACTCGCCGCGGCCCTTGTCGGCGCAGCCCCTGCACGCGGTCTCGTAGCACTGCTCGACCGTCCCTACCGCGAGCGCGGAGGAGGCGGCCATGGCGGTCGTGCAGCGGCACTCGCACGCGGCGTCGCCCTTGCACCCGCGGTAGCATGCGAGGGTCGCCTCGCATCCCGCGGTGCCCCCGGGGCTCGCCGGCGCTCCGCAGGTCTTGCGGCTCGCCTCCTCGAACCCGCAGAAGGCGATGTTCTCGCACGTGGGGCCGCGCATCATCAGGCAGCCGACGAGGGGGCCCGCGTCGCACCGCGTAGACCACGTTGGATCGCCCTCGAAGCCGCAGGCGACGCCGAGCTTCCCCGCCTCGATGCAGGCGGCCCGCTTCGCCGGAGGCGGCCGGCGATCGCCACACGCCCCGAGGATCGCCCGAGCGCCCACGTCGGAGGCGGCGTGCTGCCGCTCGAGCCGCTCGCGGACCTCGGCGGCCGTCTGCGCCTGCGACGCGGCGGCGACGGTCTCGGCCGTGAGCCGCTGGCCTTGCTCCTTCCCGAGCTTGCCCGCGTCTCGCGAAAGAACGGCGCGCACGCACGTCACGTAGTCGGCGACCGCCTCGCTCACGCACGCGCCGTCGAGCGTCGCGCGACCGGCCGGGCACCGCGCCTCCACGGGGCCCTTGGGAGCACACGCCGCGCTCGCGACGCAGGACAGGACGCAGCCGACACACCAGCGGGTGAAGAGCCCAGATCTCATCGCAGGAGTTTCGATCGAAGCGGGCCGCGCGAGAAGAGAAGAAGGGAGCCGCGAACGGCGCTACCTTCCTCGCGTGATCGATCCGGCCTTGCCTTACGATGTCACCCTCGCCCGGCGCCGCGAGGCGCTCTCGACCCTCGTCGTGCACGCTGGCGAGGCGGCCGATCCCCACACTGGCGCGCTCGACGTGCCCATCGTGCTCTCCTCGGCGTTCGGCTTCTCGAGCGCCGAGGAGGCCGCGAGCGCCTTCCAAGGGGAGAGCGACGCGTACATCTATGGCCGCTGGCGGAGCCCCACGCTCGAGGCCCTCGAGGCCAAGCTCGCGGCCCTCGAGGGCGCCCCGGCGGCGTGCGCGACCTCGAGCGGGATGGCCGCGATCGCGGGGGCTGTGCTCTCGCTCGTGACCTCGGGTGAGCACGTGGTCGCGCCGCGCGCGATGTACGCGGAGTCGGCCCGGATGCTGCGCGAGCGCCTCCCGCGGCTCGGGATCACCACCACCTTCGTGGACTCTTCGGTCGAAGCCTACGAGCGCGCGATCACGCCGGCCACGCGGGTGCTCTACGCGGAGACTCCGCAGAACCCCACGCTGGGCCTGCTCGACCTGCGCGGGCTCGCGGCGGTCGCGGCCGCGCGTGGGCTCACCCTGGTCGTCGACGGCACGTTCGCGACGCCCTTCTGCCAGTCGCCGCTCGCGCTCGGCGCGCACCTCGTCGTCCACAGCATGACGAAGGCGCTCTCGGGGCACGGCGACGTGATCGCCGGGCCATCGTAGGCGAACAGGCCGCGGTCGAGCGCGCGCGTGAGCTCGTGGTGAAGGGCTTCGGTGGGGTGCTGTCGCCGTTCTCCGCGTGGCTCGTGCTGCGGGGGCTCCGCACCTTCGCGCTGCGCCAGGAGCAGGCCTGCCGCACCGCGCATGCCCTCGCGCGGGCGCTCGCCGCCGAGCCGCGCGTGGCCAGGGTGAACCACCCCTCGCTGGCCCAGCACCCGGACCACGCGCTCGCGCTCGCGCAGATGCACGCCTTCGGCTCCCTGCTGTCGTTCGAGCTCGTCGGCGACGAGGCGACCGCGTGCGCCCGCGGCGCGCGCCTCCTCCAGGCCGTGAAGATCGCCACGCACGCCGTGAGCCTCGGGGACGCGCGCACGCTGGTGGTGCACCCGGCCTCGACCACCCACTCCACGATGCCCAGCGACGCGCGCCGGCTCGCGGGCATCTCGGGCGGGCTCGTGCGGGTGAGCGTGGGCCTCGAGGGCGAGGGTGATCTACTCGCCGATCTGCGCCAGGCGCTCGACGCCGCGTTCGCGGGGTGAGCCCGGGCTGATTTTTGGCCGTAGTCGAAGGCCGATCGCGTCGAAGTCGGTATGCCACAGAACGCGAAAAGCCGCGAGAAACGCGGCTTTCGAATGAGAGAACCTCGAAGTGAGCCCCGCAGGGGCGAACGGTGGCCGATGGCGGCCCCGAGCCGAAGGCGAGTTGGCGCCATGAACGAGAGGACCGTGCTACCTGTCACGCCCATCTCCGACTGCACGGACGCCGTGCGCTCTACATCTACCTCCTGTCGGCCGACAACGATCTGCTCCGGTTCGATCCCGCGTCGATCACGCTGAAGACCATCGGCAAGGTCGCTTGCCCGACCTTCTACTCCCCGAACTCGATGGCCATCCATCACCGCGGCGTCGCCTATGCCGGCTTCACCGACAGGACCGTCATCGGCGTCCAGCGGTGGGATGGCCAGATCTTCACGATCTCCACTTCGACCGCGGAATGCAGCGCCACCTCCTATGTCGCGCAGCGTGGCTTCGCGCTCTCGGTCGACCAGTGTTCGAAGGTGGAGCTCTTCCTCGCCTCGAACGACTGCAACAACGGCGTGGTGCCGGCGGGGCTCGACTACGCGGCGCAGGTGAAGAACCGAGGACAACCGCCGAGCGTGACGATCTTGCCGAACGTGGGGCACTCGATGCAGGCGAACCCCGCGGGCGCCGCGGCGATCGAAGCGGCGATGGTGGCGAGCTGCAAGTAGCGCGGGAACGCTGCGTCTCAGACCGTGCAGTCGACGGCGCGGGCGCCGGTCGCCCGGGCGCGGCCCTACTTCAGTCGCACGGGCAGGATCTCGGTCGAGAGCTGAACCTCGTCGCCGAGGCCGTAGTAGTAATACGCGGGCGTCGAGATCTGGCGGAGCAACGAGAAGAGACGGAGCCTCGTCCGTGCGAACGCTCCGGCGTCCTTGGCGGGCATCGCGTTCTCCTGAGAGGCGTGCACGATCCACTTGTGCGGATTCGCGGGGAGGTCGATCTCGTGGTGACCGGCGAGGTCTTCGAGCACACGCTCGACGTTCGGATCTTCCATGAACCCGAAGACCATCGTCACGCTGACGATGCACCCTCGATCGCTCGAGCGCTGGAACAGAGTCACGTGGTAGCGCGCGTCGCGCACGTACGGCACCTTGCGGTGGACCACCTCGACGAAGATGAGGTTCTTCGGGAGGATGCCCCCCCAGCGATCCCATAGGAGCTGCATCAGCGCGGGCGAGTTGTCGTCCACGGAGCGCAGCGGCTTGGGGACCATCACGATCGCGTTGCGGTCGAAGAGCGTGGCGCTCTCCTTCAGCGCGATGAGCTCCTTCATGGTCATCGTGCGCTTGCCCGAGTAGGCCGCGAACGTGGCCTTGCGGCCCCAGCGCCACGTGGTCATCACGCCGAAGAGCATCACGCCGAGGCCGAGCGGGATGAAGCCCCCCTCGAAGAATTTGAGCGAGTTGGCCGTGAGGAACGCCGCGTCGACGACGCCCGGCCGCCCCCCGCCCCCCCCCCCCCCCCCCCCCCCCCCCCCCCCCCCCCCCCCCCCCCCCCCCCCCCCCCCCCCCCCCCCCCCCCCCCCCCCCCCCCCCCCCCCCCCCCCCCCCCCCCCCCCCCCCCCCGCAGCCAGCGTCCACCCGGCCCCGCCGCGGGCCGCCGGCCCCCCCCCCCCCCCCCCAACCCCCCCCCCCCCCCCCCCCCCCCCCCCCCCCCCCCCCCCCCCCCCCCCCCCCCCGCCGCCGCGGAGCCCGTAGAGCGCGAAGGTGCCGCCTTCGCCGTCGTTGTCGGCGCGCACGAAGAGCAGGTACTTGAAGAGGACAACGAGCGTGATGGTCCACAGGACGAGCGAGATGCAGCCGACGACGTTCTCCTTCGTCGACGGCACCGCGCCGTGCCCGAAGAAGACCTCGTTCACCGCGTAGAGCGGAGAGGTGCCGATGTCGCCGTACACCACGCCCATCGCGCCAATCGTGAGAGCGAGGACGCCTCCGTGGGGCGCGTGTTCTTTCTGGGCTTGGGTCATTCGCGGGCGCGTCCTGGACCGTGTTGGGTTGGCATCACGCGGGGGCGCCCCGCGGAGCACAGGCGAGGTTACTACAGCGTCCGCCCACCGGTCGTGGAGCCAGACCCTCCCCGGGGCGGCGCTCCTCGACCTGCGGCGTGACGCGACGGAGTTGACGCGACGGAGTCGACCTGACGACGCGGAGTCACCGAGCGCTCGCTCGACGCCGTGTTTGGGTCAGCCACACGGCGCCGCGAAGGACCTCGACCACCTCAGCCTCTTCGCGCGCTCCGCGAGCGGCGCGCCGTCGAGCCGTCGACGTCCCCGCCCCTCGAAACCTCGCCGCCCGAGCGGCCGCGCGAGCCGGCGTACGCACGTCGGTCAGCGCCCTCGCCGCGCGCGCGCGCGCTCCACGAGGGGAAGGTGGCGCGGCTCACGCTCCACTGCGAGGCCCCGTGCTCCGCGATGCTCGACGCTGCGGCCCGCGCCCTCGATACCCCGATGTACGTCACCGGGCGGCACGTCGTGAGCTGGCGGCTCCGTGATGGCTCGGCGGCCACGAGCGAGCTTGACGTCTCCCCTGGCACCGCGAGCAGCCAGCACGGCGCGTTCGTCGACGGAGGCTGCCTCGTGAACCTCTCCGGCGACGACTCGGCGGCGCGCCTCTCCGACCGGTACGAGCTCTTGTTCAAGCTCGCGAGCGGCGGCATGGGCTCGGTCTTCGTCGGTCGCGCGCGCGGTGCGCTCGGCTTTCGTCAGCTCGTGGCCATCAAGCTCCCCCATCCCCACGTGCTGGAGGACCCCAACGTGCGCACGGTGCTCGTGAACGAGGCGCGCGTCGCCTCGTCGATTCGCCACGCGAACGTGGCCTCGGTGCGCGACGTGGAGGTCGCCGGCGAACAGGTGCTGCTCGTGATGGACTACGTCGAAGGCGGCGCCCTCTCGGAGCTCATGGCGAGCACCAAAGGCGCTATCGATCCGAGGCTCTCGCTGCGCATCGTGCTCGACGCCTGCGCCGGGCTCCAGGCCGCGCACGAGGCCACCGACGACCGCGGCCGCGCCCTCGACGTGGTGCATCGCGACGTGTCGCCCCAGAACATCCTCGTGGGCCTCGATGGCCTCGCGCGGGTGACCGACTTCGGTGTGGCGAAGTGCGCCAGCGCGTCGATCGAGCCGCCCGCGACGGCGCCGCCGACCGCGCCCGCGCCGAGCACGGCGCATGCCCCCGAGCGGAGCACCAGCTCACCTGCCGTGAGCGCTCCCAAGGCAAAGCCCCACTCCGCCGTGGCACCGAAGGGGGCCCCGCCGCCCGCGAGCGCGCCCGCCGTCGCCCCCTCCACACCCGCGCCAACGCCGCCCGCGGCGCCCTCCGCGTCGTCCCGGCGGAACCCGTACCTCACGCCCTGAGTCACCGCGCACGTCGTGTCCCGCGCCGCGGTCAGGGCGCAGAGAGCGCCGCCGTCAGCTTGGGGTCGCGCATCAGCGCCTGGGTGACCCTGCCAGCGTCGAAATTCTTGATGGCGAAAAGATCTGACTTAAGCGCAGGGCCCGCGTTCTTCGGCATCGCGTACACCATGCCTGTCACGAGCGCCTTCGAGTCCGGGTTGTTCGCGTTGCAGTTGGTGAAGATCTGCACGCCGAGCGCGACCGACGCGCTGTTCGGGTCCTCGATCACCGCCACGCCCAGCGCCTCCATCGCCTTCTTCGCGCGCTCGATCTGCGCGGCGACCATCTTCTTGACCTCGTCCTCGGTCGGGTCGCGCGGGCACGCGGCCACGGGGTCGGGCACGAACGCGACGCTCGCCCGCTTCCAGGCCTCGGGCAGCGGCTTCGCCAGCGCCGCTTCCATCGAAGAGACCGACTCGGCGTCGTTCATCTCGTAGCCCGCCTTGGACGAGGGCGTCGCGGGCTCAGGCGCGCCGCAGGCGAGCACGACGAGCGGGGCCAAGCAGAGGAGGAGACGAGTCATCATTCCCAAGACGTAGCAAGTCCACGCAGCGACGCTCGCTGCTTTCCCCTCGTAGAGGCAACCAAGGCAAATCGCGCGCGGCCGCGCGGCGCGAGATCGCGGAAGGGCGCCCCAGATCTCGATGCCACCTCGACGGCGCTCTAGATCGGCGAGGGGAGGGTGAGCGAGAAGATCTGGCCGCCCGGCACGGACGCGCTGCCTAGCACCGCGCGCTCGAACATCGGCCGGTGGAACAGCAGGGGGATCCCGGCACCGACGAGCGCGCCCACGAGCATGCCTCCGACGACGTCGGTGAAGTAGTGACGATCGGCGGCGATGCGGAGGTACCCCGTCGCCGCCGCGAGCGGCAGGCCGACGGCCCACACGGCGGGCGCCGCTCGGTAGCCCCGCGTCGAGGCGATCGTGCCCGCCGACGTGGCGAGGGCGAACGTGAAGGTGGTGTGCCCCGAGAAGAACGAGACGTTGTTGTCGGCGGGGCTCGGCGTGGTGGCCTTCGCGTCGGCGGACAGCGCGTGCGCATACGGTCGCTCGCGCGCGAACGCGACCTTGGCGATCGCGTTCAGGGCCATCGCGACGCTGGTCGCCTCCGCGACGAGCAGCGAGTTGAGCGGGATGTCGCCCGCGCGATCCGCGTCGGCCGCCGCCAGCGCAGCGAGACCCAGGGTGACGACGGGCGCCCCGACCGCGAAGCCGTCGCTGACGGTCCGCGAAGGCGCGGGGTCCGCGCGCACCCACGCCGCGCGCACGCTGGCGTCGAGGGCGTTCGAGTCGCACCAGCGGCACGCGCGGGTGAGCGAGCCGGCGGCGAGGTTCAGGCCGATCGCGGTGCCCGCCGCGGCCAGCGTGACGGGGATGTCCACGCGCAGATCGTGGCGGAGATCTCCGCCCGCCGGCTCGGCCGCGCACGGCGGCGCCCGCAGCGCCACGGCGAGACCAAGCGCGACCGTAAAGGCCGGGTGCGCGACGAAAGCGACCTCGAACCGCCCGCGTCTCCGCGCACGAAGCGGATTGCTGCTTGACGCGAGGGCCGCCCGTGGCAATCGTTCGCCCGCCTTGCCCTGGTCGTGGTGACCGTCGGGCCGTGCGCGCAGGGGGAGGACTTCGCGATGACAACCGAGGCGCACGACCATGGATCGCCGAACGTAGAACACTTCCGGCGGCTCCTCCATCAGCACATGCAGCGCAAAGGGTTGCGCTCCACCGAGCAGCGGCGACTCATCGTCGAGACCTTCTTCACCTCGCCCAACCACGTGAGCATCGAGGAGCTGCTCGCGCAGGTGCGCGCGCAAGACCCGAAGGTGGGCTACGCGACGGTGTACCGCACGCTGAAGCTGCTGTCGGAGTGCGGCGTCGCCTTCGAGCGCCGCTTCGGCGATGGCCTCACGCGGTACGAGCTCGCCGACGAGGCCTCCCACCACGATCACCTCATTTGCGTCGAATGCGACGACATCCTCGAGTTCGAGGAGGAGCGCATCGAGGCCATTCAGGAGGAGATCGCGCGGAAGTACGGTTACGTCCTGCGCAGCCACAAGCACGAGATGTACGGGGTGTGTCCTGCCTGCCAGCGCCGGGGCGAGCGCCCGGCCGGCGCCGCGAACACCGCGAACACCGCGCCGGCGAAACCCACGGCCACGAGTCGCGTACAGGGAAAACCATGACCGAGACCACCCCGCCCGCCGGCTCCCTGCGCGCCCTCCTCGCTACCGCTGCGCTCCTCGGGGCGCTCGTGGGCGCCTGCTCCGACACGCCAAGCGCTGCAGACGCCGCGCCGGCCCCGTCGGCCTCCACGACGGCCACGGCTTCGGCGACGGGCACTGCCACTCCGCCGCCCGGCGACGCGGGCCCCGCGCCCGACGGGGGCAGGCCGAGCAACGACGAGACCCCGCCCACCGGCGACTCGGCCGCGATCCTCAAGTGGATCGACGCGAAGAGCTACGCGAAGTGGGCCTGCGAGCCGGCGCCGCATGCGGCGCGAGCCGGATCGGCGCACTCGAAGAACCGGGTGTGCTCCAACGCGCTCGCATCGAAGCACGGCGCGGGAGAGTACCCCGTGGGAGCGGCGTCGGTGAAGGAGCTGTTCGACGCCAACGACAAGCCGAGCGGCTATGCCTTCTCTTTGAAGACGGCGGCCGGCGGGGCGGACGCCTGGTACTACTACGAGCTCCTCGGCACCAGCGTCGTGGCGAACGGCCAGGCGACGAGCGGCTCGCCGAAGACCCTCTGTGCGGCGTGCCACGAGGGCGCCGGCCAGGGCGGCCAGACGGGTCACGACTTCGTGTACACGCAGGTGAAGTAACTCACTCGCAGTCGGCGAAGTAGCGCGCGTGGAGCTCTTGGCCGAGCTTGCGCTGCCCGTCGGTCGTGATGTGGAGCCCGTCGCGGCGCGCGAAGGCCGGACATAGTTTGTCCGGGTCGTCCGGAGGGCGGCAAGAGAGCAGCGCCCACGCGTCGACGACCCCGCTCACGTCACCGCGCGCCGATCCGTCGCGGATCCACGCGTTCAGCGCCAGCGTGTCGCCGCGGCGCTTGGGGCTCCAGTACCGCGTGAACCCGCCCCACGGCGCGACCGTCATCGCCAGCACCCGCACGCCGCGCGCCCGCGCCGCGGAGTACATGAAGGCGAGATCCTTCTGGATCTTGGCGACCGTGCGGCCCGCGGTCTGGTCGCTGTAGAGGTCGTTCACACCTCCCCACACGAGCACGTCGGAGTACGAGGGCGCGTTGGAGTTGGACGCTCCCGCCTGGCCGAGCACCTGGCGGCTGAAGCGCGCGGCCATTTGATTGACCATCTGGCCGCCGACCCCGAGGTTGTCGAACGTGCTCCGCGGGCAGCGCTCGTGGAGCAGCTCGAGGAACGCGCCCCCTTTGGAGTGCGCGTCGGTGAGCGAGTCGCCGATCGCCGCGAGCCGGTAGACCCGCGTGCGCCGCCCGCCGTCGCCCCCGCTGAAGGCGAGCGCGGGCTGCGCCGCGTCGGGCGCGCGGCGCTCCTCGCGTCGCGGTGCGCTCGCAGCCACGAGAGGCGGAGCGTCGGTTACCCCGGCCTCGTTGACCGCGCCGACCTCGCCGACCTCGCTCACGTCGTTCGCTCTGGCGGGCGCGGGGCCCACCCCGCCGGGCGCGCGACCGCACGCCGCGGCCCAGAGGCAAGCGAGGACCGTGAGCCTTCCGTGGCGGGCCTTCGGTCTCACGTCGAGCTCATCGTGTTGGGGCGCCGCTCGGTCGCTCAGCGCCCGTCGGCGCAGCAGCGAAAGCCCGTGGAGTAGTCGCGGTACGTGGCGTCGTGGGCGCTCGTCCGATAGCGGCAGCCGTCGCCGTTCTTGTGGGTGTCCAGGTAGTAGCCGCCGCGGAACGTGCCGCTTGGATCGGCGACCCACTCGTGCAGGTTGCCTACCATGTCGAACACTCCGTACGCGTTCTTGCACCGCGGGTGCGCGCCGGTCTTCGAGATCGAGCCCGGCACCTGGTTCAGCCGCGGATCGTTCATCTTGTCGCTGGAGGCGTACACGGCCGCGCCGTCACTCGGGAACACGACCGAGAGCGGCGCCCGGCCGTGGTCGTTGCAGTAGCCGTCGTGGCGATCGTTGCCATAGGGGAACCGCGTGGGGTGACGCCCCTCGCAGGCCCGGGTCCACTCGTCTTCGGCGCAGAGGCGCTTGCCTGCGGCCGCGCAGGCCGCCTCGGCCTCGTTGCGGCTGATGTGGGCTTGCGGCACGATCCCTGGCCTGGACACCGCGGCCACGCGCGCGCCCTTTTTCACGAGCTCGTAGGGAGAGTGCGGCGTGCGCCGGCCACGCGGGTCGACCTCGACCAGCGAGGCCTCCCATTTGTCGATGCAGAACCCAAGCTGGCCGCTGACGCCCGGGACGTGCGCCATGCCCGAGGGGCACGCGCCTCGCCCTCCCTGGGCGACCTCGGGGACGAGGAAGCTCGGGAGGCCCAGCAGCCCGACGACGAGGGCCGCGCCGAGCGGCCGCACTTGGGCGGCTCCGGCCTGCGAGCGTCGACGGTCGTTCGCATTAGGAGAGCGCACCCGACGCGTGTAGCAGACGGGTCGCCTTCGGGCCAACGCCGGCCGTCGCCTCTCAGCGCGGGCCGCTGTTCGGGTACATCACGCCCAGCGTCTGGATGGTCTCGTGGGTGGGCGCCTGCGGATCGTGGGCGACGGGGCCCCCGGTGAGGCGGCTCGTGCCCAGCGCCAAGCCGCCGAGCAGGAGAGTGGCCGCCACCACGCCGCTCGTGGCGAGGCCGACGTTCGGTCGCTTCTCGATGCTTGTCTGGCTCAAGGGGCGCTCCTTTCCGCGTGACCGTCTCACCCGAGGCGCCGGAGCGCGGGGGGTATGACACGAGGATCACACCGTTTCGCCCGTTCGCCAAGGGCTTTTCGGGCGGTTGCACGGGGGCGCTCGTGACACGCTGCGGCAGGTCCGCGCGGGCTCCGGGCCGCGTCGGCGGCGTGGAGGCGGGACGTGCGGCCTGGTAGGCTCCCAGCGTGCTGTGCCCTTGCCCACGCTGCTCGCGTCACGTCCGTCTCCAGCGCCTCGACTCGGGGGACGCCGAGACGTGCCCGTTCTGCGCCTTCGTGGGCCCGTGGCCTCCCGCCGCGCCCCTCGGAGGTCGCTTGGCCAGGCTGGCCAGCGTGAGCTCGCGCGCGGCGCTCGTGTTCGGGGCGCTCGAGCTCGGCGCGCTCGGGTGCAACGCGGCGGAGGTGCCGGCTCTCTCGGCCCCGCCCTCGCCGCCGCCACCCCCGGCGTCCGCTGCGCCGCCGCCCGCGGCCTCGGCCTCGGTCCCGGACGCCGGCCCCGCGGCGGAGGTGATCGACGCCTCTTTTCCGCGCGCGACCGTCGCCATCTATGGCGCGCCGCCGCCGCCGAGCCCACAGCGCCCGAAGAAGTGAAATACATGTATTCTGCATGCATTGCGGGGCCCGCGCGCGGGGCTCCAGTCGCTGGAGATCGCCGCTCATGACCATCGGACCTCGCCCCCGCTCCCTCCCGCTCGCCCCCGCGGCGCCGCCCGCGACGCGCAAGCTGCCCCTGTTCGAGGAGGCCCGCGCCATCGACAAGCGGTGGCGGCCCATCTACGTCGTGTGGGAGGTCACGCTCGCGTGCGATCTCGCGTGTCGGCACTGCGGCTCGCGTGCCGGCCGCGCGAGACCCGACGAGCTCACCACGGCGGAGGCGCTCGATCTGGTCGACCAGATGGCGGCGCTCGGCGTGAAGGAGGTGACCCTCATCGGCGGCGAGGCGTACCTCCGCGAGGACTGGACCGAGCTCGTCCGCCGCATTCGATCGCACGGCATGTCGTGCAGCATGACCACCGGCGGCCGCGGGCTCACCCTCGAGCGCGCCCAGGCGGGCAAGGACGCCGGGCTCCTCTCGGTGTCGGTGTCGGTCGATGGACTGCGCGAGACGCACGACGCGCTCCGCGCGGCGCAAGGCAGCTTCGACGCGGCCATGTTGGCGATCGACAACCTCAAGGCGGTGAAGATCCCCTTCTCGTGCAACACGCAGATCAATCGCCACTCGATGCCGGAGCTCGAGGAGCTCTTCGACCTCCTCGTCGCCCGTGGGATGCACTCGTGGCAAATGCAGCTCACCACCGCCATGGGCCGCGGCGGCGACGAGCCGGACATGTTGCTCCAGCCTTGGGAGCTGCTCGAGCTCTTCCCCATGCTCGTGCGCATGAAGCGGCGCGCCGACGCCAAGAACGTCCGCTTTTGGACTGGCAACAACATTGGCTATTACGGGCCACACGAGGCCGAGCTCCGTCGCACGTTCCCGGGCAGCCACCGCGGCTCGTGCGGCGCTGGGCGCCTCAGCATGGGGATCGAGGCCAACGGCGACATCAAGGGCTGTCCGTCGCTGCCGACTCAGGACTACGTGGGCGGGAACATTCGCGATCACAAGCTCGTCGACATTTGGGAGGGCACGAAGGAGCTTCGCTTCACGCGCGACATGACCGTCGAAGACCTCCGGGGGTATTGCCGCACTTGCTACTACGCGGAGGAGTGCAAGTCGGGGTGCAACTGGACGACCCACGTGCTCTTCGGCAAGGTCGGAGACAACCCGCTCTGCCACCACCGCGCGCTCGATCTCGCGCAGAAGGGGCGGCGCGAGCGCATCGTGAAGGTCCAGGCCGCGCCAGGGCTACCGTTCGACTATTCGCTCTTCGAGCTCGTGGAGGAGGCGTTTCCGGAGGCGGAGCGCGAGCCGCTGCTCGAGCTGGCGAACGCGATGATGAAGCGGCCGGCCGCTCCCACCAGCGCGTCCGTCGGCGAACCCGCCCCGCCCGCGGCGAGCGAGCCCAGGAGCTCGAGCGGCGCGATCTCGCGCGACTGAGGCGAGCTCGGTCCGGAACCACGCCGGATCACTCGCCCGCGCCGTCGCCTACTTCAGGTTCACCGTCGCCTCGGGGTCGAAGTCGTCGTCCTCTTCGAGGGGCCGCGCCGCGCCGCGTGCACGCGCCGCCCCAGCCCCGCGCAGGACCGTGGTCTTGGAGAGGTCGTCGCGCTCGTCGTCCGTGAAGCGTCGCGCGGTGGTGCGCGCGAGGTCGTCGTCGTCGTCGCGCAGGCGGCCGTGAAACACGGAGGTCCGCGCGAGCTCTTCGTCCGGCGCGTCCGCGCTCGGCACGGCGCGCCGGGGCGCGGCGTGCAGCGACGTCCGCGCGAGGTCGTCGTCGTCGTCGTCGTCGTCGTCGCCGCCGAGGACGTCCGCGCTCGGGTGCGAGCGGTGGATCGACGTGCTGGCGAGGTCGTCGTCGTCGTCGTCGCCACGCCACGCGTTGGCGGCGCGGCTCCGCGGCCCGCTCCCTGTCGCCACGCCGAGGTCAGCACTGCGCGCTGGCGGCGCCGGCTCGCTCCAAGGCGGCTCGTCGTCGTAGCGGCTTGGCTCGTGCTCGTGCTCGTCGTCCTCCTCGCGCCAGTCGCGCGAGTCGAGATCGAGCGCCTCACGGGTCTCGCTCAAGAGCGCGTCGCGGTCCTCGCCCGCGAAGCTGTCGTCGCCGAGGTCGTCGCCGGCCGGGGCCGGCGCCTCGTCGGGCAGCGCACGATCGAGCGCGCGCGCGAGGAATGGACGCGCGTCGCCGACCCCGTGCCTAAAGGCGATCACGCGCAGCTCTTCCGCGACGGCGCGCGCCGACGGGAACCGTTCGTCGGGGCTCACAGCCGTGGCCGTGAGGATCAGCTCCGACAGCTCCCGCGGGATGCGCGCTCGGAAGGACGGCGAGTCGACCTGACCCTCCGTCACCATGTGCAGCACCTCGGCGTGCGACAGACCGCGCTTGAAGCGCCGCCCGACGAAGAGCTGGCGCAGCAACATTCCGAGCGCGAAGACGTCGCTCCGCGGCGTGGTGGGGCTCCCCTGCACGAGCTCGGGGGCGAGGTTCTCGAGCCGCGACGACTGCGTCCGCAGGCTGCGCACTCCGGACTGCGCGATCGTGACGCGGCCGATCTCGAAGTCGGTCACCTTCACGACGCCGGTCCAGCCGAGCATGACCTGGCGCGGCGACAGGTCGCCGTGGCAAACGCGGCCGGGCGCCGCCAGGGCGCCGGCGAGGGCGTCCGCGACCTCGCAGGAGATGAACAGCGCGACATCGAACCCAAGGCGGCTGTCGTGCTCCTCGAGGGTGCGGAGCAGGTGGTGCAGCGAGACCCCCGGGACCTCCTCGGTGACCAGGAAGGCGCGCCCCGCGGCCTCACCGCAATCGTAGACCCGCGCCACGTTGGGGTGCTGCACCCGCGCGGCGCGCGCGGCGGCGCGCACGAGGGCGGTGACGAAGCTGTCGCCCTCCGCGCCCTCGGCGTCGGAGGCCGCTGTGTCGAAGAGCTTCACGAGCACGGGGTGCCGCACGCCGAGGCGGCCCTCGAGCTCCCCGCGGTAGGCTTCGGTGCGGAAACCGCGCCCAACGTGGGCGCCCAGATGCAGGCGCCGCTGATCGAGCGGGAGCACTCGGCTGGGGAGGCGCACCACGGGCATCGGGGTCGGGTGTGCAAGCGCTGGGCCGCCCGAAGGACGTCGGATCGTGGCGCGTCATGGGCTTCCTGGGTGGCGGGCGGCGCGGGGAGGGACTTCGGGGATCCAGAGTGGGGATCCACCCGGGAACGACATCGGCTATCTGTGTGCGTCAATGTGCGCCGTTGGCGGCTCGCCGCGCGGCGCTCCACCCCGTGCTATCGGTGCGTCGATGAATCCCGCCCGCCGCCCGCGCGCGCACCTCTTCGTGTGCGAGAACCGGCGCGAGGGCTCGCCGCTTGGACCGGGGTGCGGGGGCCGCGGCGAGGCCGTGTTCGCCGAGCTGAAACGCGAGGTCGGCCAGCGCGGGCTCACCTACGACGTCTGGGTCACGCGCACGCGTTGCCTCGGCGTGTGCCCAGCGGTAGGCACGGCCGTCGCCATCTACCCACGCGGCGGGCTCCTCACCGAGGTGGTCGCGTCCGATGCCGCAGCGCTCCTGCGGCGAGCCCACGAGGAGAACGTATGACAGTCCACAAGACAGGCCATCCACAGACCCTCGCCGGCGCGCTGGCCGTGCTCACGCAGATGGAGGAGCTCCAGGGGCGTAAGGTCATCGAGCTCGCGCGGCGGTTGAAGCCAGGGCTCACGTCGGACGACATCAAGAACCCCCACGACTTCCCCGAGCTCGACGATCCCGACTGGCACTACGCGGACGGGCTCCTCACGGGCATCCAGTCGGCCATCGCGGCGTTGCGCGCGCTCGACCGAGGTGAGTCATGAGCCCGACGAAGCCGCCGGGCAAGCGGGGCGCGAAGGACGACAAGAGCCGCGGGTTCGCGCTCGCGTCCGCGCTCGCGCCCGCGCTGGCCGACATGAAGAAGCAACTCGAGGCCCAGGCGGCGGCGAAGGCCGCGAAGCCGCAGGCCGCGAGCGCGGCGAGCTCCGCGAGGGCCGCGCCCGCGGCGGCCGGGGCGCGCGCCCGCACGCCGAAGGTCGACGCGGCCGAGGAAGAGGCGACCTTCCAGCGCATGATGAGCGGCGTCGTGCCGATCGGCGGCGACAAGCCCACCCGCGTCTCCGCGGGCGTCGCGCCGCGGGGCCCCGAGGCTCGGGCGCGCGCCGCCGAAGACCTCGCCGCGCGTGCCCGCGCGGAGGCCGACGAGGTGCACGAGAAGCTCCGGCAGCTGGTCGACGGCCCGTCCCGCTTCGAGGTCGTCGACGACGGCCGCCGCGTCGAGGGGCGTCGCCTCGAGCTGCCCCCGCAGACCCTGCGATCGCTCCGACGTGGCGCCATCGCGGTCGACGCCCGGCTCGACCTCCACGGGCAGGCCGCGGCCGCCGCGCACGACGAGCTCGCGCGCTTCCTGCGAGAGCGTCGGGGGCGGGGCGATCGTTGCGTGCTGGTCATCCACGGGAAGGGCGATCACTCTCCGGGCGGCGTCGGCGTCCTGCGCGGCGAGATCTCCGCCTGGCTCTCCCAGGGGCGCGCGAGCGAACAAGTGAGCGCGTTCGCGACGGCGACCACCGAGGACGGCGGCGAGGGCGCCGTTTACGTGCTGCTTCGGCGGGATTTGGGCTAGACAACACCCCATGGACCGCCGCGCAAGCATCTTCGCCGTGCTCCTCGTCGGTGCCGTGCAGGTGCTCTCCGCCGGCTGCGAAGAGGAGGGGGCGCGCGTCAAGGCGCCGAAGGGGCCCGAGACCGTGCTCGCGCCGCCGGTCGTCGCCCTCTCGCTCGCGGACGCGGGCTGGGCGCCGTTCCACTCGAAGCGCCACTTGCTCACCGTGCGCCTGCCCGAGGGGCGCGCGTGGCGCATCGACGACCACACCACGCCCGAGCTGCGCGCCACCCACGAGGGCACCCAGACCGAGCTGACCGTCGCGGTCGAGGGGGCGGGCGAGCTCGTGGGCCGCGCTCAGTGCGAGGCGCTCTCACGCAAGAAAGGCCGCGTGCCGACGGGCGATCTCCGCACCCTCGAGGACCACGTCACCGTCGGACCGGAGGCGTTCGACAGCCGCGTGTGGGTGGCGGTCGAAATCGGCAAGAAGAACGAGCTCGTAGGGCACGTCTTCGCGTTCGGCGGCAACATCCGCACCTGCCTCTTCTTCCACGCGAGGACCACCGTCCCGAGCGCGGGGAGCGAGATCGTCCTGTCCGAGCGCCTCGCGATCGCGAAGACGGGGCTCTTCGGTCGTCTCATGCTCGACCCACCGCGCACATCGGGGGAGGCGGAGGTCCCGCGCGCCCCTGCGGTCGCCGGGCCCAAGCGCTCCGGCGCGCCCGGTCCCGGTCTCGCGCCCGGCCGCGCCCCGGCCCCCGCGCCCTCGCTCCGATAGGCGTGTGCGCCGACGGGCGCACCCCGAGCGCAAGCTTCGGCGACAAGGACGGCACGGTGCTCGGCGTGGGCTCCCGCGGCTCCCTCGCGGAGGCCGCGAGGCTTCCGTTTTGGTCACCTTGGCCTATTCTCCTCCGGCCCCGATGCCAAACGTTGCGCCGCTCGAGACCGACGTCGCCATCGAGACGCCGGAGCACATCGTGTTCCGGTATCGCGTGGCGGGCCCGGCGCGCCGAGGGCTCGCGCACCTGCTCGATCTCACGATCTGTTACGCGGCGCTCGCGGTGCTCGGTGGGATCGTGCTCCTCGCGGCGAGCGCCGGCGGCGTGGCCGGCGCGGACGCCGAATCCCTCGCGCATGCGGGCGCGGGCGTGCTCCTCGTCGCGCTCTTCTTCGTGCAGTGGGTCTATTTCGTCGTCGCGGAGTCGGTGTGGGGACGCTCGCCCGGCAAGGCGGCGCTTGGCCTGCGGGTGGTCACGGCCGAGGGGCGCCCCATCGGGTTTACCCACGCCGCGCTCCGTAACCTGCTCCGCGCCGCCGACGGGCTCCCTTTCGGCTATGCGCTCGGCGTAGCGTTCATGGCGGGCACGGGGCGCTTCCAGCGCATCGGCGATCTCGTCGCGGGTACCCTCGTCGTCCACACGAGCGACCACGCTCGCGCCGAGCCCATCCGCCTCTGGCCGCCGGCCCGCCCCGACGAGCTCGCCACCCTCCCGGCTCGCATCGGTCTCGATCCGGAAGAGCGCGCAGCCATTGAACTTTTTCTTCGAAGGCGGGGGCGCCTCGGGGCCACCCGCGAGGCCGAGCTCGCCCGAATGGTCGCGCCCGCGCTCGGCCGGCGCTTCGACTACCGGCACCCCGATCCCGCGCGCCTGCTCGCATTGCTCTACGATCGCGCCGTCAACGCGGGCCGGGAAGAGGCGCCGCCTTCCTCGCGTGGCGCGCCAGGAGGCTCATGGCGCTAGCCTCCGCCCCGAACGAGCGCGCCTTCGCCGCGCGCCGCGAGCGCGACTGGTCGACCCTCGAGGGCATCGTCCGCATCGCGGAGCAGCGAGGCCCGAAGCGCCTGCGTCCGGAAGATGTCCACGCGCTGCCGACGCTCTACCGCGACGTGTGCGGTGATCTGTCGCGGGCGCAAGCCGCGCGCTACAGCGCCCCCCTCATCGACTACCTCCAGGGGCTCACGGCCCAGTCGCACACCCTGCTCTACGGGGCGCACGCCGCGGGCGCGCCGGCTAGGGCTCGCGCCGCCGCGCGACCCGGCGGGAGGGCGTGGACCACGGCGTTCCCGATCGCCGTCCGACGCCACTGGCGCGCCATGCTCCTGGCGACGCTCCTGTTCTTCGTGCCGTTCTTCCTCGGGCTCATGGCGGCGCTCGCGGAGCCCCAGTTCGCCTTCCGCGTGGTGCCCGAGGCCATGCTGCGGCCGCTCACCGAGTCGTACCAGCGGGGCTTTGCGGCCGGGCGCGGGAGCGCCGAAGACACCCTGATGACCGGCTTCTACGTCAACAACAACGTGGGCATCGCGCTCCGCTGCTTCGCCCTCGGGATCTTCGGCGGGCTCGGCTCCGCGATCACCCTCGTGCAGAACGGGCTCTTCACCGGCGCCGTGCTCGGGTACGTCGGCTCGCAGGGCGCCGGGCTCAACATCGTCACGTTCATCGTCGGGCACGGCACGTTCGAGCTCGGCGCGATCGTCATCGCGGGCGGAGCGGGCCTCGCCATGGGGTGGTCGGTGGTGTCGCCGGGCGACCGCACGCGCCTCGCGTCGCTCCAGCACGTCGCGCGGGATGTCGTGGTCATCGTCGCGGGCGCCGCGGTGATGTTGTTCATCGCCGCGCTCATCGAGGGCTTCTGGTCGTCGTCTTCGGTGCCCACCCTGGTCAAGCTGGCGGTCGGCGCCGTCAATTTCGTGCTCGTGCTCGCCTACCTCGCGCTCGCGGGGCGCGGCGCGCCGACCCCGGCGAAAGGGAGGCCGCGGTGACCCCGAGCTCCCTACGTCAAGCGGTCGCGCACGAGGCGCCGTCGTCGCCCGTCGCAGAGGCGCGTGTCGTGCTGCGCGACCGCGCGACCCCCGACGTCCTCGACCTCGCGCTCCGCTTCCTCGCTCGCCACCGCGTCCCCTTCGCGAAGCTGGGGATCGTCGTGCTCGTGCCCGGGATCGCCGTGACCTGGGGCGTGGCGGCCACGTTCGGGTGGGGCCTCGCGTGGCTCGTCGCGATCGTGCTCGGACTCGTCGCCCAAGCGCCGTTCACCGAGCTGGCGTCGAGGCTCGTCTTCGAGCGCGACGTGCGCGTCCGTGACGTGCTTCGCCGCGCCATCGGTCGAGCGCCACGCGTGCTCTTCGTGCGCGGCGTCCAGCTCACGGCCATCGCGGTCGCGTCGATGTTCTTCTTCGTCCCGGGGCTCCTCGTCGCGGCGCTGCTCTTCTTCGTTGGTGAGGTCGTGCTGCTCGAGCGCGTCGCGTTTGGCGCCTCGCTCCCGCGCCTCCAACGGCTCGCGAGCGGTGGCGCCGGCGAGGCCGCGCTCGGCTTTCTCCTGCTTGTCTTGTTGCATGCAGTATGCACGATCATGGGCGACGTGTGCGGTCGCGCCATTCTCACCGACCTGCTCTCGTGGACCGCGCCGGAGCCGGCCTGGGAACACGGTGGCAGCGCGCTCGCCGCCTGCGGGTTCTGGCTCTTCTTGCCGTTTGCCGCGGTCGCGAGGTTCCTTCTCTATCTCAACGTGCGCACGCGCGCCGAAGGCTGGGACATCCAGACGCGCTTCGCCGCCATCGCCCGCCGGGCGGAGGCCGAGACGGAGACCGAGGCCTCGCCGCCCGCGGTCCCGCGGAGGGCAGCGTGACGCCGCGCGCCCTCGCTGCGCTAGGAGTCGTCGCGGCGACTGCGCTCACGACGCCCGCGCTGGCGGTCCTCGCGGATCCGAGCGAGGCCCAGGCGAACGTCGACGCTGCCCGCGCAACCGAAGCGATGGCCTTCTGCCGCGCTCCCCGCAGGCCGCTCAGCGCGCGGGCGAGGGAGCTCTGCCCCACGGCGCGCGCGGTGCCCGACTGCGCGGGCTTCGCCACAGCGTGCGACGCCGCGCAGGCGAAGCGTCCCGCCGACAGCGAGCGCCCGTGGCACGCGTCGCTGAAGAAGGCTCTCGGCGCGCTCGCGCAGGGGCTCGTCGTGCTCCTCGCGGCGGCGGCGTTCGCGGCCCTCGTGTACCCTATCGTGCAGGCTCTCCGCCGTAGGCGCCGTGACGCGTCGCTCGCCGACGAGCCAGCCACGTCCAAGCTGGCCCCGCACGCCGAGGTGGCCTCGTCCGAGCTGCCCGCGGTCGACGACGCGGAGTCCGCGCTCCGCCGCGCAGACGACCTCGCGCAGTCGGGCGAGCTGAATCGTGCATTGTTCATGTATCTTGCCGCGTCGCTCGCGGCGCTCGATCGCCGCGGCGCCGTGCGGATCGCCCGGAGCCGCACGAACGGCGAGTACGTGCGCGCGTGCTCCGAGACGGAGCGCCGGCCGGCCCTCCGCGAGCTCGTGCGCGAGGTCGATCGCGCCCAGTTCAGTGGTGAACCGCCCACGACCGATCGCGTGAGTCGCGCGTCGGGGCTCGCGCGGGCGCTGGTGCGCGTGGCGCCCACGACCCTCGCGGCGCTGGCCGTGGTGCTGCTCGTCGGTTGCGGCGCCAATGGCATCGCGCGGCACGCGGACCCCGGGGGGGACGAGCTCTTCGCCGACCTCCTCACCCGGCAGGGCCTCGCCGTGTCGACCACTGGGCGCGCGCTCTCGAACCTCGCGCCGCTCACCGCGAGCGAGCTCGACGCGGCCCCGGTGCTCGTGGTCGATCTGGACCGCACGCCGCTCGAGCCCGACGCGGAGACGCGCGTCGTCGCCTGGGTGGAGAGCGGCGGCGTGCTCGTGCTCGCGGGCACGACGAGCCAGGCGCTGTCGAACGCGTTCGGCTACCGCCCCGGACCCGCGGCCCTCGACGCGACGGGCGTCACGGCGATCGATGGGCTGCTGTCTCCGCTCGAACCGCCCCAGCTCGAGGACGACGACGACGAGGACGTGGATCTGGACACCCTCGTGAAGCGCGCGCACGCCGCGCGCGAGGCGGCCCGGCGACGCTTTCGCGGCGCCGTGCACGGCAGCGGTGCGGTCGCCGTCGAGGGGGGGGAGCCCATCATCGTGGTGGCGGCGGCCGGCGACGCGAGGGACGCACGCGTGTACGCGGCAGCGAAACCCGCTGGCAAAGGCGTCGTTGTCGCGCTCCCGGACGGCGAGCTCTTCACGAACGTGGGCCTCTCGCGCCCCGGCAATCCGAGCGTCGTGGCGGCGCTCTTCACCGAGTTGATGGCGCGGCCCGCCTACCCCGGCGGAGAGGGAGCCCGCGTGCGCCAAGAGCGCGCGGTGCGCCTCGCGCGCGCCGGAGACGGCATCTCGCCGCCCGGCAACCCCTTCTCATCGCTCGCTCGCGCGGGGCTTGGCCTCGGGATGGGGCACGCCTTCGTAGCCTGCCTCTTGCTCTTCGCGGCGTACGGATCGCGGCACGCACGCCCTCGGCCTGCGCCGCCGCCGGCTCGTCGCGCGTTCTCCGAGCACATCCTCGCGACGGGCGCCTTTTACGCCCGCCTCGCCCGCCCCGCGCACGCGCTCGCGGTCTTCGCGCGCTTCGCGGAGCTCCGCCTCCGCCGTTCGCTTCCCCGGGGCGCCACCGACATCCCCTCGTTCCTCGCCGCGCGAACGCGCGCCGCGCCCGCGGCAAGCGAGGCCCTCTGGGCCCGCGCCCTCGAGGTCGAGCAGGGGGCCGCCCCGCGCGGCGACGAGCTCGCCGTGCTCCGCGAGCTGCGGGCGTCCGTCGCCGCGTCGCTCGCACCGGACGTGAAAACGAGCGCCGCCGCGGCGCCCAGCAAGGACCCCACGTGACCCAGGACGCCCCCGCCGAGAACCACGCCGATGGCCCCGCCGCCGCGGAGCCGTCGCGCTTCACCGAGACCTTCGAGCGCATCCGTGCCCGCATGGCCGAGGTCGTCGTCGGCCAAGAGGAGCTCGTGTTCGGGCTGCTCGTCGCCCTCTTCGCGGGCGGCCACGTGCTCGTCGAGGGCGTGCCCGGGCTCGGGAAGACGCTCGTCGCGCGGAGCCTCGCGGCCGCCTCGGGCGTCGGGTTCAAGCGCATCCAGTTCACCCCCGACCTCATGCCGAGCGACATCACGGGATCGTCCGTCTTCGACCGTCAGGGTGGCGCTTTCACCTTTGTGCCCGGCCCCATCTTCACGAGCCTGCTCCTCGCCGACGAGGTGAACCGCGCCCCCGCCAAGACCCAGTCGGCGCTCCTCGAGGCGATGCAAGAGCACCAGGTCACCGTGGACGGCGTGAGCCGCCCGCTGCCGCCGCCCTTCCTCGTGATCGCCACGCAGAACCCCGTCGAGTCGCAGGGCACCTATCCGCTCCCCGAGGCGCAGCTCGATCGCTTCCTCCTGAAGCTCCAGGTCGAGAGCCCGCCGCGCGAGGTGGAGGAGCGCATCGTGAAGCACCACGCGGCGGGCTTCGATCCACGAGATCTCGCCGGGGTGGCTTCGGCCACGAACGCGAACGAAATCCTGCAGATGCAGCGCATGTGTGAGCAGATCCGCGTCGACGACGCCCTCGTGTCCTACATGGTCGAGCTCGTGCGTCGCACGCGCGACGACCGGGCGATCGAGCTCGGCGCGTCGCCGCGCGCGTCGATCGCGATGCTGAAGGCGGCGCGCGTAGTCGCGGCCAGCGAGGGGCGCTCTTTCGTCACGCCGGACGACGTGAAACCTCTCGTCAAGCCCATCCTCCGGCACCGCGTGATGCTCCACCCCGACGCGGAGCTTCAGGGCCTCACCGCCGACGATCGAATCGACGAGATCGTTCGTGCGACGCCCGTGCCTCGAGGCAACTGACGGTGGTCTCCGTCGTTCCCCGCAAGCGCCTCGTGGCCCTGGCGTTCATCGCCGCGGTCGTAGGGACCGTCGCGGGGTACGCGCCGTCGCTGGCGCCCGTCATGTGGGGGCTCGACGCGGCGCTCGCGCTCGCCGCGGGCCTCGACGTGGTCCTCGCGCTGGGCTCGCGCGTCCGCGCCGAGCGCGAGATCGCCGAGATTCTCTCGGTCGGGCGCCCCAACCTCGTCACGCTCACTCTGCGCAACACGAGCCGCCGCGCGCTCTCCGGCACGGTGATGGACGACCCCGTCGCGCACGCCGAGACCACCGGCTTGCCTGCGATCGTCGAGCTGCCGCCGCTTGGGGACGCCGTCGTCCGCTACGAGCTCTGCCCCACGCGACGCGGCCCGCGCGAGCTCGGGGCGATCACGGTTCGGTACGCGTCGCCGCTCGGGCTCGTCGATCGCCAGGAGTCCTTGCCGCTCGCGCAGCAGGTCGACGTGTACCCCGACGTCCACGCCGCTCGGGAGCTCGAGCTCTTGCGCCGAAAGGGCCGCGAGGACGCGCGCCTCGGCTCGCTGCGCGTGCGCGGGGGCGACACCGAGTTCGAGCGCCTCCGCCCCTACCAACGGGGCGACGAGGTCCGCCACGTCGACTGGCGCGCCTCGGCGCGGCGCGACGACCTGACCGTGAGGCAGTTTCAGGCGGAGTCGGACCAGAACGTGGTGTTCGCGATCGACGTCGGACGCGGCATGCGAGGCGAGAGCGGGGGCATCACCAGCGTCGACCGCGCGCTGAACGCCGCGCTGCTGACCGCCGACGTCGCGCTCCGCGGTGGCGATAAGGCGGGCCTCATGGCGTTCGACGATCTGCCGCGCGCCTTCCTCGCGCCCAGCGGCGGTCGCGCGGGAGGCCGAAAGCTCACGCGGGCCGTCTACGCCCTCGAGGCAGGGCTCGCCGCGACCGACTACCGCGCGGCGATGACGTTCCTCCGCACGAAGGTGCGCGCGCGCTCCCTCCTCGTCGTTTTCACGAACCTCCTCGAGCCCCGCTCGGCCAAGGAGCTCGCGGCGTCGCTGCGCGGGCTCCTGCCGCGGCACCTGCCGCTGTGTGTGCTCATGCGCGACGAGGAGATCGAATCGCTCGCGCTCGCCCCCATCCGCGGCGAGCGCGATCTGTTCGTCCGCGCCGCCGCGGCCGAGGCCCTCGGCCTTCGCGAGGCGATCGTGCGCGAGCTGAGGCACGCGGGAGTCCTCGTGCTGGACGCGCGCCCGGAGGACGTGACTCCGTCGCTGGTGAAGCGCTACCTCGAGGTCAAGGCGCGGCGGATGCTCTAGTCCCCTGGAGTCGTGGTTCGTATCAGAAGTCTGGTCTTCGGTGTCATGCCGAGGAGCGATGGGGTGCCCCGTTTTCGGCGGCGGCGGGCCCGTCCTCAACTCGGACGTCGTTCCGCGCGGTGGAGGCGGCGCTTTTTGCGCTCAGGGGACAGTGGTTTCGGGTGTGACCGCGCGAGAACGCCGACCCTCGAACATGAGTATCCTCCCACCGCCGCCGAAAACGGGACACCCCCTCGCTCCCTTGTGGCGAAAGGCCGAGCCGCGCGACTTCTGGAAGGGATCACGTTTCCAGGGGACTAGTCCATGGTCGCAAGTATTCAATAGAAAACCGGAAATGCTCGATCGCGGCGTGGTCGGTGCGCCCGGCTCGTGCGCCCCGCTCGCGCGCCCGCTCGCGATGTGCGACATCACCGAGGTGCGAGTCCTCGGTCGTCGCCGCGCCCTCGTGACCGCGCCGACCGCGCTGTGGCTCGCCGCGTCGTCGCGCCGCGCCCTGGCGGCGGTCGCCTCGGTCCCGTCCGACGGCACGAGCGAGCGAGCGCGCTGGCTCGCAGGCGTCGCTGCGCTCGAAGGCGTCGCGCCCACGGACGAGTGGCGCGCGTACGCGCAGCGCGAGGGCGAGCGCTGGGCTCGCGCCGAGCCCCGCCTCCGCGCGATGCGCGCGTGGTCGGCGCGGGAGCTCGCCTCTGTTCTGCCCGCGGAATACAACCTGTTTTACCCGTTCGCCGGCCCTGACGCGCTCCACGCGCTCGCGCTCTTCGGAGGGGCGCGTCGCGCCGTGCTCGTGGGGCTCGAGCCGCCAGGTCAGCTCCCGGACCCCGAGCGCTTCGCGCGGGGCACCTTCGCTCGCCTCAGCGACGCCATGGGAGATCTCCACCGCCTCACGTTCTTCCGCACCCGCGAGATGTCGTCGGCCTTCCAACGCGAAGAGGGCGTCCTGCCGGTGTTGGTCGCGACGCTCGTGCGCATGGGCGGGCGGGTCGCCCGCGTCTCGGTCACTGGCGCCCCCGCGCCGAGCGCCCGCATCGAGTGGATCACGGCCGAAGGCGCGGCGCGCACGCTCGAGTATCTCGCGTGCGATCTGTCCAACGCCGGGCTGCAGCGAGCGCCGTCGCTCGTGGCCTCGGTGCGCGGGCTCGCGCGCCCGCTGGCGCAGGTCGCGTTCGTCAAGGCCGCGATGTATCTCCTCGCCGAGCCTCGGTTCTCGCGCGCGCGCGAGCTCCTGCTCGACCACGCGCACGTCCTCGTCCAGGACGACACGGGCGTGCCGCTTCGCTACCTCGAGCCCCGCTGGGCGACGCGACTCTATGGCCGCTACGTCGGCCCGGGTGCGCCCTACGAGGCGCGCGATCAGCCCGCGCTCCACGACGCCTACGCGCGTCGCGCGCCCGCGCCACTGCCCTTCGGCATTGGGTACCACGTGCAACCCGCGAGCTCGAACCTGCTCGTGGCCTCCCGGGGTGGCTCGTGAGGTGGCTTGCGCGCGTCGCGCTCGTGGCCGCCCTGGCGCTGGTTTCGCCGGTCGTGGCCGTGGCGGCCGGCCGAGGCCGGTCCGCGTCGCCGTCCGCGGCCTCCGCGCCGCAAGAGCGCGAGCCGTGGTCGCCCGCCGCGTCGTCCGAGAGGCCCGCGCCCACCCTTGGCCCCGACGCGCGGCGCGTGACCCTGGGGCGCTTCGTGACGACGTTCGCCTACGACGCCGAGCACCGCGGGCGCGCGTTCAACGTCGAGCTCGCGGCGCAGGCCGTCGATGGTCGCGTCATCCGCGCCGGCGGGACGCTCTCCTTCAATGAAGCCGTGGGCGAGCGCACGGCGTCGTTCGGCTTCGCGCGGAGCGTGGTCCTCCGCGACGGCATGCTCGCCGAGGGCGCGGGCGGGGGCGCCTGCCAAGTGGCGTCGACCCTGCACGCCGCCGCGCTGCTCGCGGGGCTCGACGTGGTATCTCGCGCGCCGCACTCGCGTCCGAGCGCCTACATCCGCATGGGCTTCGACGCCACGGTCGCGCTCGGGCCCGCCCCCATCGACCTGCGCCTCAAGAACCCGACCGCCGCCCCGGTCGTGGTCCACGCGCGTGCGCATCGTGGCGCACTCGACGTGTGGCTCGAGGGCCGAGGCCCGGCGCCGGAGGTGCGACTTACCTCCGAAATCGTGGGGCGCGTCGGCTACCCGCGCACCATCGCGCGCGATCCCCTCGTCCCGGAGGATGTCGTAAAGATAAGATCTTTCGGCATTCCTGGTTACCGCGTCCGTCGAGTACGCGAGCTGCGCTTGCCCGACGGGACGACCCGCCGTGACGTGCGCGAGGACGTCTACCCTCCGGTGCCGGAGGTCGTGGTGGTCGCGCCTTCGCTCGACGCCGCCCGCCTCGGCCGGCGGGGCGCGCCCTCGCAGGCGACGGAGCCCGACGAGCCTGCGGGCCCCGAGCTCCGCACGGAGGTCGAGCCGACCGCCGTGCGCCCGGTGCTCGTGCAGCTCCGACCCTCCACCCTCGTCACGCTCCCGAGCGACCCCGCGCCGCGGCGGTAGCGGCGCTCAGCCTCGTCGCCGCGCGCCCGCGAGGTTGGCACTGCCATGAGAACTACCCGATGGGCCTCCGATCCAACCGGCAGCCCTCGGGAAATTCTCGCAGTGTTACGGAGCGACCACGACCGCAGTGGGCACCACGGTCCCCGCGTCCGCGGCGAGATCGAGCCCCCGAAGGCGCACGAAGCCCGCCGCGCCGCCGCCGCCGCCCGCGCGGTTCCCGGCGCCTGCTGGCACCGAGGCGCCGGCCACCGGCGGACGCGTGTCGCCGCCGCGCCCTCCCGCGCCGCCCCCGGCCGTTCCGCGGGCGCCGCCGTCGCCGCCGGTCACGTCGCCAGGGTTGCCGCCGGCGCCCCCGTTCGCGCCGCTGCCGCCGCCGCCCGTCGCGAGGAGCTTGCCCTCCACGCGCACGAAGCGTCCCTCGATCCACACGGTGCCGCCCGAGCCGCCGCCCGCGCCCGACCGAGTGGGGCACGAGACCTGGCCGCCGAGGCCGGCCGCCGAGATCGTGGAGGCGCGCGAGGCGCGGAGCGTACGCCCGAAAATCTGGAGCTCCGCCGCCCGCGCCGCCCGCGCCGCAGGTGGCGAGAGGCCCTACGCTCCCGACTCCGCCGGCGGCGCCGAGTGTTGGCAGGGGTGGCCCGCTGACGTCGCCGCCCGGGGTCGCGGCCACCGCCGCCGCCGCGCCGCCAGCGCCGCCGACCGTCACTCCGCCGCCGCCGCTGCCACCCGTCGGCGGGCCTGAGGCGGCGCCCGGCGAGCCGACCGCTTTCGCCGCGCCGTTTCCCGTCGCGGTCGCGCGGATCGTTCCTTCGATGGTCACATCGCCCGAGGCCACGACAGCGACCGGCACGTCGCTCTCGATCTTCACTTCCTCGCCGGGCCGCACGGTCCAGTCGCGCACCGAGAGCACCACGCAGTTGCACGTGGGATCGAAGCGCCCCCAGGCCGGGTCGAGCTTGGCGCCGGCGTCGGACACGAGCGCGACCGTGGGCGGGCTGTCCGGATCCGCCGGCGCCGCGACGGTCAAGCTGAAGGACCCGACGAGGCTCGCGTCGCTGCCGTAGGTGTACGCGTCGGCCGCGGCGTCGAGGTTCGACGGATCGAAGCGCGCGTCGGAGAGCACGTACACGTCCGGGGCGTCCACGTTCGCGTCAAGGTCCGCGTCGACTTCGGCGTCCACGTTCGCGTTCGCGTCGGTGTCCGCGTCCGCGACGGGGCCCGTATCGGGCCGTGTCGTGCCCGTCGTGGTCGCCGTAGGCCTCGGCGCCGCGCTGTCGACGCCGGCGTCCATTGGACCCTCGTCCAAGCCAAGAGTGAGTCCGCACCCCGCGGCGACCGCCACCCCGACCGCCACCCCGACTCGCACGAGCTGCAGTCGACCAAGCTTCATTCCATAATTATATCGGCTTTTTGCGCGCAAGGAAGCGCCTGCGTTCCGCGAGCGCGGGCGAATCGGCCGGCGGGCACGTGGTAGACCGCGAACATGGCCCTCTCGGTTCCGCTCGACGCCAGCCCTGACGAGGTTCGCGAGGCGCTGCGCCCGCTCCGCAACCCCGTCACGGTGGCCGTGATGAGCCTCGGCAACGCGTTCGCGGCCGGCGCCATCGTGCGGGTCGCGCACAGCTTCCTCGTCGACGAGGTGCTCTTCGTCGGCACCGAGCCGCACTACCCGAAGGCGTCGATGGGCATGGAGAAGTACGAGCGCATCCGCCGCCTCACGGATCTGAGCGACCTCGTCGCCGGGCTCTCTGGGCGGCCTCTCTTCGCCGTGGAGCGCGAGCACGCCACGCGGAGCCTCTACGACGCGGCGCCGTTCCCGGAGGGCGTGGTGTTCCTGTTCGGCAGCGAGCGCTTCGGGCTCCCACCGGCTGCCTTGGAGCGTGCCGACGCGGTCGTCGGTATTCCCATGTACGGGGTCAACCAGTCGTTCCCGGTGGCGGTCGCCGCGGGGATGGTGCTCGGCGAGTGGGCGCGTCGCCGCTACCGCCCGGGTGTCGTCTTGGGGGGGCGAGACGGGCCTCCGCCTGGGCGCCAAGGTCGCGTCGTTGGGATATGAACACCGAATGAGACTCGCCTCGTCGGTCTTCGCGTCGGCTTCGCAGACCGCCGGGCGACCGCGCTGGGTGAAGCGGCTGGGGCGAGGGCTCGTCACCGCCGGATCGCTCTACTCGGCGGTGTGCCTCGCCGCGTGGCTGCTCTATCCGCGGCTGCTCTACCCCGCGCCGCGCCGCGCCGTCGTCGCTCCCGAGGAGCTGCCCCCGGGCTGCGAGGAGCTCACCCTGCCCGCCGAGGCCGGCGCCCCTCCGGTCCGCGCGCTCCGCTGGCGCGCAGCGGGGGCCTCGCTCCCGACCCTCGTGTGGTTTCACGGTAACGGAGAGATCGTCGACGACCTCCTTCCGCTCGGCGCGCTCTACGCGTCCGAGGGGCTCGGCTTCGTGGCCATGGAGTACCGCGGGTACGGCCGCTCCGCGGGCTCGAAGGCCACCGAGCTCGGCCTGTACGCCGACGCAGAGCGGCTGCTACGCGCGCTGGAGCGCGAGCGCGAGGAGCGGAGCGCTCGCGGCGAGTCGACCTCGGGGCCGCTCGTCGTCGTGGGCTACTCGCTCGGCTCGGCGATCGCCGCGGAGCTCGGCGCGCGCGGTCGCGGCGATCGCTACGTGCTCGTTGCGGCGTTCACCTCGATCACCGACGTCGCGAGTCGCATCGCGCCGATTCTGCCTGCGCGCCTCATCCTCAGCGAGCGCTTCGACACCCTGGCGAAGGCGCCGCATCTCCGCAGTCCGCTGCTCATCCACGGCGCCGACGACGAGCTCGTGCCGATCGACATGGGGCGAGCGGTCGCCGCGGCGAGCGGAGCCCGCTTCGTCGCGGTGCCGAGCGGCCGCCACGGGACCGTGCTCGTCGTCGGCGGAGGCGCGGCCCTCCGGGAGATCAGCACCTTCGCTCGCGCGGCCGTCCGCGCGGCCCCCTGAGTCGCGCGGCGCGCACCATAGACCTTGCTCGTCGCGCGGGTTCGCGCCCACAATCGAGCATGCACCCCACGCTCCGCGCCAAGGTCATCCTCCGACACTGCGACAGCTACGATCCCCAGCGGATCCGCGAGATTGTGCGCGAAGGCATGGAGGCGCTCGACCTCGCGCCTCGGGGCCGCACGCTGCTGAAGCCCAACGTGGTCGCGAGCGGCCCCCTCTTCGAGCACGCCCACACGCGCAGCGAGTTCGTCGAGGGCGTGCTCATGGCTCTCAAGGACCGCGACGCCGGCATGAGCGAGCTCGCGGTGGGCGAGCGCTCCGGCATCACGGTCCCCACGCGCTTCACCTTCGAGCATGCCGGGTACTTCCCGATGTTCGAGCGCACGGGCGTTCGGCACTACTGCTTCGAGGAGGTCCCGCAGGTAGAAGTGCCGCTCACCCACGAGGGCCGGCTGCGCGACTACCTCTTCACGCCGGAGCCGGTGGCCCGCGCCGACTTCTTCGTGAACTGCCCCAAGTTCAAGAGCCACCCCTGGACCACCGTCACGTTCTCGATGAAGAACTACATCGGTATTCAAGACGACAGGCACAGGCTCATCGATCACGACCACGCGCTGAACCGCAAGGTGGCCGATCTCCAGTACATCGTGCAGCCGCAGCTCATCGCCATCGACTGCATCATCGCGGGCGAGGGGCGCATGCTCACGCCCGTGCCGCGCGCGATGAACCTCATCCTCATTGGCAACAACCAGGTCGCCATCGACGCGGTCGGCTGCCACATCATCGGGCTCGATCCCGCCAGCGTGGAGCATATCGCCCTCGCCGCGGAGCGAGGCTTCGGCTCGCTCGACCTCGCCGACATCGCCCTGAGCGGCGACGTCACCCTCGCCGAGGCAAAGGCGCGCGCGAAGGGCTACGAGGTGGGGCTCGTGCGGGTGGAGAAGTACTTCGAAGGCACGAACATCTCCGCGTACGCCGGGCCTCCGCCCGAGAACCCCGAAGATGGCTACTGCTGGGGCGGGTGCCCTGGGGTCATGGAAGAGGTCATCGAGGTCCTTCGGCTCTACGACAAAGACTGCGACAAGAAGCTGCCGAAGCTCCACATCGTGTTCGGTGACTACAAAGGACCGCTCGACATCGGGTACGGCGAGAAGGTCGTCTTCATCGGTGACTGCGTGTCATGGGAGGGCATGCTGAACCGTGAGTTCGTCCAGGTGTCGAGCAAGTACAAGACCCGCGACACCAAAGACCCCTACGACGCCGTCCACCAAGACATGTACGCGAAGATGGCGACGACCTCGCTGAAGATCCTGGAGGCGCGTCGCAGTGGGTGGGTGCGCCTCGAAGGGTGCCCGGTGAGCGTGGCGGAGCTCGTCCTCTTGCTGTCGGAGCTGGGGGGGATCCAGAACCCCTACTTCGAGCCCTCGCAGGTGCTCTCGTTCAACCGGGCCTACCTCGCGTGGCGCGCGGCCACCACCATGAAGCGCATGCGCGGCGAGCCCTATCAGATCGCGGGCGAGACCCACCGGGGCGACGCCCGGCCCGAGGTCACGCCGCCGAGCGCAGCCGAGGAGTAGCCTCGCCTGCCACCGAGGGCGGCCTCGTCCGGGTCGTGGTGGCCCAAGCATCATCGCCACGGCGCGGCCCGCGCGCAGCCTGGAGGCGCGCACGCGGGGGAGATGTCCTAGCTAGCTAGTAGCAGCCTGTTGATTTACGGACCGAGGCCCGGCGTCGTCCGCGCCCGGCCCGCCAAGGCGCGATCCGAGGAGCGCGCGGAGCGTGTTCCATGTGGGCGTTTCTAGGTGAGCACGCACCGCAGGATCGCAACGACGGCGGTCGGGATGCGGCGGCGACGGGCCGACGGGAGCAAATCAACGGGCTGCTAGTCCCTTCCCGTCGACGTGCAGCGCCGCCGCGAAGGGGCTCGTTGAGGCGGGACTCGCGTGCCTGCTAGTCTCGTGGAATGTTTCGGGTCCAAGACTTCACCGAGAACGGCGAACGCGTGGGCTACACCGAGCCCGGTGACGTCCACGACGCCATACGGCCGCCTCCCGTGGGCGTCACGAGATGGATCGATCTCGTGGACCAAGACGCGGACAGCCTGGAGCTGCTGCGGGCGCGCTTCGACTTTCACCCGCTCGCGATCGAAGACTGCTCGCACCTCGATCAGCGGCCCAAGCTCGAGGAGTACAGCGACGTCCTGTTCGTGGTGACCCACGGGTTCTGTTGCGGCGAGGGGCCCGTGCGCGAGATCGAGGCGCTGGAGCTCCACGCGTTCCTCGGCGCGCGCTTTCTCGTGACCGTGCATCAGGCGCCCGTGCCCGAGCTCGACGCGGCGTGGAAGCGCGTGGAGCAGAAGCCCACGCTCGCCCGCCGTGGAGCCGACTTCCTCTATCACCTCGTCGCCGACGCGATGGTCGACGCCAACTTTCCGCTCATCGACAAGATCACCGAAGAGCTCGAGAGGCTCACCGAGGAAGTGCTCAGTGAGCCGGCGCGCGAGCACCTGGCGCGCATCTTCGCGCTGAAGAAGGAGCTCGCCACGATGCGCAGCGTGCTCGCGCCCCAGCGTGAGGTGGCGACGGCGCTCGCGAAGTTGGGCGACGAGGACGACGGCGCGATCGCCGAGCGTAACGGCGCCTACTTCCGCGACATGCACGATCACCTCGTGCGCATCGTCGAGGCGATCGACGCGAACCGTGAGCTCTTGAAGAACGGCACCGACGCGTACCTCTCCGCGGTGTCCAACCGCACGAACGAGGTCATGAAGTACCTCACGCTGATGAGCGCGGTGTTCCTCCCGCTAAGCTTCGTGGTGGGCTTCTTCGGGCAGAATTTCGACGACCTTCCCTTCCTGCCCGGGTGGAACCACTCGCGCGGAGCCATGTTGGTGATGATCACGCTCTGCCTCCTCGTTCCCGTGGGAATGCTCGGGTGGTTCAAGGCGAAGCGCTGGCTGTGATCGGTTCGCGCGGCGGCAGCCACGAGAGGCTGGCGAATGCGCAAGCCGCGGGCGTGCCTCGCTGAACAAAGTGAGTGAGACCGCGCAACGCCCTCCCTCGCCCTGCCGAGAGGAGGGGGAAGGCGGTGACTCATGGCTACGAAGCTCTCTCTCCACACGATTGTCCTCTCGATCGGCGCGGTCGCGCTCGGCGCCCTCGCCACCGCGTGCTCGAGCGATGCGAGCGATGGCCCTGCCCCGTTCGCCGTCGCGAGCCCCTCGCTCGAGGCGGCGCTCGCGGCCCGGACGGGCTCGCGCATCGTCACGCTGGCCGGCGCTCCCGGTTCGAGCCCGCATGGGTTTCTCGCGGCTGAAGCGGGCCATCCGGTGGTCTCCGCGAACGCGACGTCCGACGAGCTGCGCGGCTTTCTGGCGAGCTTCGGCACTTCGCTCGGCCTCGAGGAGCGCATCGAGGCCTTGCCGGTGAAGGGCGAGCAGCGCGGAGCCGGAGGCGTCACGGTCCGGTTCGGTCAGGTGGTCCCAGGCACGAGCGTGCCCGTGTTCGACTCGTCGGTAGTCGTCGGCGTTCGCGAGGACGGCTCGTTCGCGTTCCTGGAGAACGACACCGCGGTGGGCTTGCTCGGCTACGACGTGCGGCCCGTGGTCACGCTCGACGCGGCGACAGCGCTCGCCCAAGCGCGCGGCAGCGCGCAGGCCTCGGTGCCCACGCGCCCCGTGCTCGGGGTCGCGAACGACGGGCAGGGCCCCACGCTCGTGTACCGCGTCGACGTGGCCGATCCCGCCGGTTCGCGTCGGGTCGATATCGACGCGAAGACAGGGGAAGTCCTCGCCGACGGCGAGTCGGACCTTCATGCCTTGGCGTACGCCGCGGCGTCGTATTACCCCGCAGGAAGGGCCAGCGTTGGCGACTCGACCAAGGTCGAACCGACCGACCCGCGGGCGAAGCTTGGCGCCATGCTCGAGTGCGAGGTGAGCCAGGGGCGCCTCGTACGCGACACACGAGGCGGTCGACTAGAGCTCTTCGACCTCCGCGGATTGGTCCCGATCGCCGCGACCTCACTCGGCGGCGTGATCGTCGCCGACGTCGACCCGAGTCGAGGTGCCAAGTTCGCGCCAGGCGTCGCCGTCGACGCGCAGTGGAACATCTCCCGGGCCGCGAGCTTCTTCGGTACCGCGCTTGCGGCGCGATTCGGGCGAGCGGACGGGCGTGTCCCGGTGTACGTGCACGGGGCATTTCAGAGCGGAGCGATGTTCAGCCCAGGCCTCGGAGCGATATCGATTTCCGATGGAAAATTCGGCACTCCTGACGCAAAGGGCCACACCCCGAGCTACTACCCCCCCGCGGTCGCCTACGACATGATGGCGCACGAATATGCGCACGGGATGATGTATTACGGCGGCCTGACGGCCCCGACGCTGCCGCCTGCCCTCCCGGCCGATCGTGCGAAGGCCACACCAAGACAGCTCGCGGACGAGGCACGCTTCGTCGAGGGTCGGGCCCTTCATGAGGGCCTCGCCGACGTCTTCGCGGCCAGCGCCAAGAGCGCGCTCTCGCTCGAGCGCCCCGTTCGGCGCGAGGTGTTCCAGTTTGGCGCCGACGCCCGGCCCGTGGGCGCGCCCGCGTTCCGAGATCACCTCCACCCACGCGACGCAGATCCGGACGAGCGGAGCTCGCAGCACGCCTCGGAGCCCGTCCCCGACGGTCGCGATACGGCAGGGAGAGCCTACTTCCGCTCCGGCCTCGTGGCCCACGCGTGGGCCTTGATGGCCTACGGGAGCGCGAACGAGACGAGCCACATCGGAGCGCAGGAGCCCCTTGGCGTTTCCGGAGCGTTCTACGCGTTCGCCCTCGGATCCATGCTTGTACGACCCCAGAGCCCCTCGATCGCGGACCTCGCTCACGCCACCATTTCGACCCAGCTCACCCAGGACAGGCGCACCTCGGCCTCGTGTGCGTGGGCCGCCGTCGGCGTGCTCACCGAGGCCGAAGTGCGAGCGAAATACGGGGCTGTCTGTGCCCACTTCGACGCGTCGGCCTGCTCCCTGCTGCCCGACGGCGCCTACTGCAACTCCAAGGTCCCTGGGACCGCCTATCGTTGCCAGAACCACCAGCTCGCGGCGGCGCCGAATGGTTGCGCGAGCGGTCAATACTGTCAGCGGGTCGGGGGCTCCTTTGCCTCCCCAGCCAAGCTCGTTTCGGGCGGCGGAGTGGCATGTGGCATTGACCGTGATCCGATGTGAGCCTCCGCCCCCGTGCCGCTCGCCAAGCTCCAGGGGGAACCGCTCGCCGCAACGCGCGCGCGAAGGGCTTGGAAGGTGGGACTCCGATCGGCGCCCGTTCGCTATCGCAGGCGTGAGCTCGGGATGGGGTAGCTGAAGACCGCGGCGCCGACCTCGTCGTGCACGGTCGCCGTGAGGGTCGGATCGGGGAGCGTGGGATCGGCCTCGACCGCGATGAACGAGTCCCAGTCGTAACAGAAGCGACGGCGCGCGTCGGTGCCGGCGCAGACCGAGCGGGTCGGGTTCGTCGCCTTCGGAAACTGCGCGAGCGGCGACGAGACGAGCTCGATCATGTCGTAGCCCGTCGCCCGCGGCATGACGCGAACCTCGGTGCGGTGAATGTCGCCGCTGACGAGCACGACCCCGGGGACCTTCCTCGTGGCGAGGTCGGCGAAGAGGCGATCGCGGGCCTCCGGGAAGCTCGCCCACGAGTCGATCCCGTTCGACGTGAAGAGGCTCCCACACCCCACGAGCTTGAACGTCGCGGTCGAGGTCGCGATCGCGTCGACGAGCCAGGTGAACTGCTCCGCGCCGAGGGGGCCGTTCGCGAAGTCGGTGGAGATGGGCGCGCCGTCGAGCGTGCAGCTCCGCCCCGGATCGTTCACGCGCGGGCGGTAGTAGCGGCAGTCGGCGAGGATGACCTCCACCGGGCCGAACCGTGAGCGCGTGAAGGCGCCCGGGGTCGTCGGCGTACCGAACGACGGATTGGGCCACGCCTCGCGGAACCCGCGCAGCGCGTCTTCGCGGCCGCCGCACGCGCCGTCCGAGTTGTTGGCGACGAAGTCGTGATCGTCCCACGTGGCGAGCGCCGGCACGTTGGCGAGGAAGTCGCGCCGCGGGCCCATGGCGCCGAGCGCGCGGTACTCGAAGCGATGAGCCTCGACGTAGGGCGAGTTGCCATAATGGGTGTCGCCGAGAAAAAGAAAGAGGTCCAGCCCCGCGCTCTTCATCACTCCGAAGAGCGGCTGCGCGGCGTCACGCGAGCACGAGCCGAATCCCAACTTCACCTTGGTGGCGTCCGAGGGCGCGGTGCGTACGGGGCGGAAGGGCTGCGAGGTCTCGCCGTCCACGCTCACTCGGTAGAAATACCGGTGGTTCGCCTCGAGGCGCGGGGAGGTGAGCACGGCGGCGAAGTCTTGCTCCGGCCGCGGGGTGGTCCACGCGACGGGCACGGCCCCGGCGCCGTCGGGCCTCTCGGAGAGGAAGAGGCCCACGGGGCGGGTGGCGTCCGTGCGCACCCAGGCGCGCACAGTGTCGGGGCCTGGCGCGCCCAGCATGGGCCCGCCCGGGAGCTTGCTCGGCTGGCAGGTGACGCACGCGTTCTTGAGACCGGCCGGATCGCGCCACGAGGCCACCTCATCGGCGCTCGTGCCCGTGCCGATGTGCGCGCCGATCGCGTCGTTGCAATACACCGGCTCCCCGTCGAAGCGGAGATCCAGGCACGCGGGAGTGAAGCGATCGTTGTCCGTGGTGGCGGGAGAGAGGGTCCGCAACACCACGCGATCGACCTCGGCCCGAGGCATGTTGACGCCCTCGAACTGGTACACGTCCGCGCCGCCGTTCCGGAAGTCGTCGACGTCTCGGAGGTTCAGGGGGAAGCAGCGAGTCTCGCTGAGGCAGACCTCCATCGGATCGTCGGTCTCCGCGTTGGGGATGGTCCCGGTTCGCAGGCCGATCGACAGCGTCCCGATCGTGGCGGGAAACGTGGGCGGCGGGGGCTGGGGGGCCGGGACGAGCACGAAGCCGGCGTCGGCCGCGTCGGCGCCCGCATCGCTCGGCGGGGTCGCGTCGCGGGCAGGCTCCGTGTCGGGGACCGACGCGTCGACCGGTTGCTGCGCGTCCGGCGAACCGCCGCCCTGCGCGCGCTCCGCTTCCGGATCGCTCCCGCAGCCTGCCACGAGAACCGCCAGCACGGTGAGGCTTTGCCAAGTTCGCATGAGCCGAGTCTACCACGCGAGCGCTGGTCGCTCCCGGACGAGAGCCTGGAGGCCCATGGAGGCCGGTCCTCGTGACGGGCTCAGCGCCCGAGCGCGCCCGCCTCGCGCTCGAGCCGCTCCGCCTCACGAAAGAGGGCGGCGAGGACCGCCTTGCGCGGGACGAACGCGCGAGTCGCGACGTGCTCCCAGCGCCACGGAACGCGATCCGCGAGGACGGCCCCTCGGTAGGCCTGCGAGCTCACTCGGAGACCGGTGTACGCGCAGACCAGGTGCGCCCGGTCGTCTCCGCACTTCGCCGTCTCCACGTAGTGCCAAATGCCGCGTCGGCGCACGACGTAGCGACCCTCCGCGAGCGCCCGCACGTCCTGACTGCGTCGCTTCGGAGCGGGCGTGCGCCGCAGAAGATCGCTCTTCGGGCACACGAAGTAGCCCCGCCGATAGCGACCGAGCGGGCCCACGCCGCGGCGCAAGTGGCCATAGAGGACGCCCTCGACCGTGAAGACGTGGACGGCGACGTAGTCGAACACGTGGTCGCGAACGTGCTTCTTCACCGCGCTGCTCGGCGAGAGCTTCTCGGCCAGCTCCGAGTACACGAGCCGCCACGGGCGACCGACCTGGCGGTCGATCCAGCGGACGAGCGGCGAGAGGTTCTCGTTGAGCGCGCGCTCCGCGTACGCGCCGCCGAGCGCCTCCCCGCGCGGCGAGTCTTCGATGGGACGGGGCGCGAGCTTCGCGCGCGGGTAGGGGGGTGCGCGTCGCGAGCGGCACCCGCGGTAGGTGCGTGGGCGCTCGAGCAGCAGCTCGAACATGTCGGATCTCATGGGGTCTCCAGGGCGCGCGGGGTCGCGCGGTCGGCACGCTTCGGGGTCGTGGGCTCGGGTGGAGATAAGCGTGCACTCTGCACGTAGAGAGCCACGGCCCGCACGAGGTGCGAAGCGACGGAGCTATCGGCGGAGCGACGCGCGAGTGTCGGGTGGGGCGGTCGGGATGGGCATCGGCGTGTCTTGGACGACGCCCGTCTCCGATGATTCACTCGGCGCCAGTCAGGACGCGCCCGTGTGCGAATGCCCTGTTGGTTATTCGCTCGTCGCGCCCTGGAGAGCGACGAAGTACGGCGCGGTGTTGGTCGCTGGGAGCGACACGGTCACCGCGCTCTCGGGGGCGCTCGCGTTCAGGGGCACGGGCAGGTCGAACGCCGCCGTCGCGAAGGCCTTCTCTGCGCTGCTCGGGCGGTCGACCTTCGCGAACGGGACCTCGACGCCGGCCTGCGCGGTGGTGGCGCCGCCGCGCGCCACCGTCGCGATCCCGAGAGGGGCGGGCTCGACGGGCGCCGCGCCCCTGAGGAGGCGCAGGCGCAGCGTGAGCGTCTTCATTCCCCCGGGCACACGGAGCGCGAGGCGCTCGCCGCTTCGCACGATCCAGCACGTGGCCTTCTCGCAGCCATCCTCGGCGCGCCCACGCGTCGACGCCGCCGATCGCCACGCGGGCTCGTCGCGCTCGAAGTCGTAGGCTGCGGTCGCCGGGCCCACCTTGGCGAAGAGGCCCACGAGCCGCAGCTCCGAGCGATTCTTGCTGGGATCCGAGACTCCGACCGTGCCGCTGGGATCCGCGAGCGGCTCCCAGCTCGGTGTCCTCACGCCGACGCCCGCCACCCACGGCGTACCCGCGAGAGGGAGGAGATCGACCGTGGTGCCGGCGGGCTTCGCCGCGTCCGGGATGGCGAGATCGCGTTGGAAGACGGTCTCCGAGAAGCGCGCGACCGCCTGCTCCCACGGAGGGACGGGGGTGCCCGGGAGCCACGCGGGGGCGGTCGCATCCTTGCGAGCCGTGCCCGTGAGCGACTCGGGCGGGCCGTTCGCGCGCTTGCGCTCGACCCGCACGGTCGTCGGAGCGCCGCTCGCGTCGAGCGACACCGTGAGCGTCGTGGTCGTCGGTGTCGTGGTCACCTCGCCGTCCGTCGACGTGAGCGTGACCGCGCCGTCGCTCGGCACGGACGTGTTGCGGCGCACCACGCCGAGCGTCTGCGTCCACGCGACCACCTCCTTGTTCTCGTTGCGGACGAAATCGAGCCGCACCACCTCTTCGGCGCCCCCCGCCGTGGTGAGCGCGAGCTCGTAGCTCCCCAGGGCGGGTGAGCCCCCCGCGGGGGGAGCGGGCGCGGGGCCCGAAGAGTCCGAGCACGCGACGCTGAGCGCGGCGAGCGCGACGAGGGCGGCGAGCGAGGTCGCCGCTCGGGACGGGCGGGCGGAGGTGCGTCGCGGGTTCATGCGCCGGAGTCTGCCACGGGACGGGGGAAGGCGCTTCCGCCGGCGACCGGCAGGTCGTCTCGCCCCGCCTGTCCGCGATTCAACGCCTCGCGATCGGCGCTACGCGCGAGCGCGCCGCCGCGCGACGATGAGCCCCAACAGCGCCGCCAGGGCCGCGGGCGCGCCTCCCGGAGCCGAGTCGCCCACGACCTCGCACGCGCAGGCGCGGCGCGGTGGCACCGCGGGCACGGGGCGTGGCGCCGCGACGCTCGAGGGGCGCGGGGGGGCGAGCGTGACGTTGGTCTTGGTCGGCAGATCGGCGCGCGTCAGGATGGGCAGCGCGTTCGCGACGACGGGGAGCCCGAAGCGAATGGAGAGGTTGTCCCGGTCGATTTGGCCCTTCCCGGCGGAGTCCTCGGTCGCGACCACGAGCCGCCGACCGTCGGCCTAGAAGCACGCCTGACGAGGGGCCCTCTCGCCCGAAAGCTTCCGGAGCCCTGACGTTGCCCGATCGAACAGGGCCATTGAGCTGAGCAAGACGGTGTCCCCGTCGTCCGTGATCGCGAGCGGCGTCCCGGCGTCGGGCGGCAACGAGACCGAGGGACCGAGGAGCCCGCGGCGGAGGTCGCGCACGCGCAGTCCGCGGGCCGTCTCCATCACCGCGAAGGTGCCACTCGGAGAAGGCCGGCCGAAGTGGTGGGGATCGTCGAGCTGGGGCACCACCACCGTGGGGCTCGTGGGGTTCGCGCGGGCTGGAGTCGCCGCGAGCGTCATCACCGAGACCACGGCGAGCATCTGCGCCCGGCGCGTGACCGTTCTCGCGGTGGGGGGCGAGGCGCTTCGTTCGGGCTTGGACATCCCCGAATGCTACGGGGGTTTCCGACACGACGGATCGTATGGATTCGGGGCGGACACGCGCGGCGCATCGCCCGCGTCGACGCCGAGCACGCCCCGCGTGGCGCCGTTCGTGACGCCTGACAGCCCAGCTCGCGTCCGCGCTCGCGTCAGCGCGTCGCGCGCCCGAGGTCTCTGCCCGCGGGCAGCCTCGCGCGGAAGCCGTCGGTGCGAAACGCGGCGACGATGCGCGCGCGGTCGAGCCCGAGGCGCCGCGCGAGCTCGGTCGTCGGGCCGTCCGCGCGGAGCTCGAGGTGCGCGCCCCCGCCGAGGCCCCACTGCACGCGGTGGTCGACGTCGATCCGCGTGCGCAAGAGACGCCCCGCCTTTTCCGTGTAGGTTACAACCGGTTGCCCCGCGAGCGTCGGCCCCGAGGGCCCAGGCAGGCGCAGGGTGAGCTCGTCGCCGAGGCGCACCGAGGCCTCACCGGTCGTGAACGTGGTCTCCATGGAGGTCACGTATTTGGGGAATCCCCAGAGATCGACGCCGGCCACCCGCGCGGCCTCGGTCGTGACGGGCAGGGAGGCCACCCAGATGCCCTGGTCGTCTTGGGCGCCCATGTCGCGCGCCAGGGTCATGAGCGAGGGGCTCGCGCCGACCCGTCGACACTGGACGCCGAGCCCCAGCTCGCCGTACGCGCCCACGGTGCTGTCGCGGTACTCCCACACGTAGATCGCCGCGAACGCCCGCCCGAAGACCGGCCACGGCTCGACACCGCGCTCGCGCCCCACCACGTCGCGCGCGCGCGCGAGGTCGACGGCGAAGAACACTCCGAACTGCGAGGCGTCGCGGTACAGGATGGGCAGCTCGCAGGGGCCCGCGCTCGTGTCGTGCGGAGCGCGGTCGCAAGCGTCGAGGAAGGCGTCGGGGGCGGGCATGGGGCCATGGTCGCATCAGAGCGCAGCGCCCGCGCCGATAGCGTGGTGCGGCGGCGCGCGAAGCGTCGGCTGGGTTTCGAGATGCGCTCGTACGAGCTAAGGCGTGAATTCCCATCCACACAAGTGGTTGAACCAGTTTACCATGCCGACGGCGCGATCGCGCGATCCCGGCCGCGTTCCGCCGCGCTACCTTGGCCCGTGGGTTGCAGAAGGGGTCGCATGCTCAGCACCACGCTTCGCTCGCCTTCTTCGTCTCGCTCGCGCCCGCTGAAGGGCCTCGTCGGTCTCGCCGCGCTCGGCGTCGCCTGCTCGCTGTCGCCGCTCGCGCGCGCCGAGGAGCCCGCCGAGATGGCCGCCAAGCCCGCGCCGGCCGCCGCTCCCGTGCCTGCGCCCGCCGCTCCCGTGCCCTTCACCGCGCCCGCGCCGGTGGTCCAGACCGTCCCGTTCGGAGCCGCTGCGCCCGCGCCCGCGCCCGCGCCGCCGCGGCCGGCGTTCCCCACTCGGGCTGCTCCGTCGAGCGCGCCGCCCGAAGGGGAGGGGGAGGAGCGCCCGAAGCCGGGGCAGTGGTACGGCTACCAGACCCTCGCGGTCGACGCGGGCGCGCTCGCCCTCGTCGCGATCAGCATCCGCACCAAATCGGTCGAGCTCGCGATGGTGTCGGTGGGCACCAGCGTGTTCGGGCCGCCCATCGTCCACTTCGCGCATGGCGACGGGGTGAAGGGCTTCAGCGACTTCGGCCTCCGCGTGGGGCTCCCGGCCGGAGGTGTGCTCGTCGGCGCGGGGCTCGGGTGCATGTTTGGAGGGTGCTCCGCCACGCGCTTCGAGAGCATCGCGGAGGTCGGCGCCCTCGCGGGCGGGGCGTTGGGCGCCGCCACCGCCATGGTCCTCGATTGGGCGGTCCTCTCTCGGGAGCCGGGTCGGCCTCGCGGGCGGACGGACGCGCGCGCGTGGCCTGTGTCTCTCACGCCAAGCCTCGCGGTCAAGCCCGCGGGCGCCGATGTCTCGCTCGGGGGTGCGTTTTGAGCTCGCGCGCCCGCCTCGCGCTAGCCGCCGCCGCGCTCGGCGTCGCCTGCTCGCTGTCGCCGCTCGCGCGCGCCGAGGAGCCCGCCGAGGTGGCCGCCGAGCCCGCGCCCGCCGCGGCCGCGCCCGCCGCTCCCGTGCCCTTCACCGCGCCCGCGCCGGTGGTCCAGACCGTCCCGTTCGGAGCCGCTGCGCCCGCGCCCGTGCCCGCGCCCGTCTCGGCGCCCGCCACCCCCACGCGGGCTGCTCCGTCGAGCGCGCCGGCCGAAGGGGAGGGGGAGGAGCGCCCGAAGCCGGGGCAGTGGTACGGCTACCAGACCCTCGCCGTCGACGCGGGCGCGCTCGCCCTCGTCGCGATGAGCGTCCGCGCCGAGTCGGGGGAGGTGGCGCTGGCGGCCCTGGGCACGTACGTGATCGGGCCGCCCATCGTCCACTTCGCGCACGGCAACGTGGCGAAGGGCTTCGGCGACCTCGGCCTGCGCGTGGGGCTCCCGGTTGGAGGGGCGCTGGTCGGCGCGGGGCTCGGCTGCGTGCTCGGAGGGTGCGCGGGCGGCGACTTCGCGGGCCTCGCGGCGGCGTTCGGCGCCCTCGTGGGCGGGGCTTCGGGCGGCGTCACCGCCATGATCCTCGACTGGGCCCTCCTCTCTCGGGAGCCCGGTCGTCAGCCCCGCGAGCGGAAGGACGCGCGCAGGTGGCCCGTGTCGCTCACTCCCAGCCTCGCGGTCACGCCCACCGGCGGCGCGATGGGCGTCGGGGGCGTCTTCTGAGCGCGCTCGGCGAGGCACGCCCCCTTTCTGCTTGACTCTCCCGCGACCCTTGGTATCTAAGCGCCCCCGCCTCGCCCTCCATGGGCGAGCCGCAGTAGAGAGCCATCCCCAGGAAAATGCCGCACTTCACATAAGGATCGGGTTACCCCCACAGGCCCGCCGCTCGCTTCGCACCGTCGAAGACCTCGAGCCGCAGCCCACCGCTGGAAGCGGTACCCCGACACCCTCTCCGGGCTCACCGAGTCGCCCTACCACGCCGCCCAGCCGCCGCGTGGCCGCGACTCGGCCCTCCTCGAAAAAGCGAGGAGCACGGCCGGAGAGGGTTTCTTGCGTCCAACGTCCTTGTTTTCTCGCCTCGTCCACCCCTCGTCCTCAACCGCGCCCAACCAGGAGACCGAAAGTGCCCCGCGAATACTCGCTCGAACGCACCCGCAACATCGGCATCATGGCCCACATCGACGCGGGCAAGACGACGACCACGGAGCGCGTTCTCTACTACACGGGCGTCAACTACAAGATCGGTGAGGTCCACGAGGGCGCCGCGACCATGGACTACATGGTCCAGGAGCAAGAGCGCGGCATCACCATCACGTCGGCCGCGACCAACTGCTTCTGGGAGTGCAAAGAGGGCCCGCACGCGGGCGTCCGGCACCGCATCAACATCATCGACACCCCCGGGCACGTCGACTTCACCATCGAGGTGGAGCGCTCGCTCCGCGTCCTCGACGGCGCCGTCGCGGTCCTCGACGGCGGCAACGGCGTGGAGCCGCAGACCGAGACCGTGTGGCGTCAGGCCGACAAGTTCCGCGTGCCGCGCATCGTGTTCGTCAACAAGATGGACAAGCTCGGCGCCGACTTCGAGATGAACGTGCGCTCCATCCGCGAGCGCCTCGGCGTGGTCCCGGTCCCCATCCAGTACCCGGTGGGCGAGGAAGATCAGCACAAGGGCGTGGTCGACCTCATCAAGATGCAGGCGTGCATCTTCGACGAGGAGTCGCGCGGCCAGAAGTACTCGTGGGAGCCCATCCCGGCCGACCTCCAAGAGAAGTGCGCGCTGTACCGCGAGCAGATGATCGAGGTCTGCGCCGACGTCGACGACGACATCATGGCGCTCTTCCTCGAAGGGAAATCCGCCGAGGTCAGCGAGACGCAGATCGTCGCTGCGCTCCGCAAGGGCTGCACGTCGTTCAAGTTCTTCCCCGTCATCTGCGGCTCGGCGTTCAAGAACAAGGGCGTCCAGCTCATGCTCGACGCGGTCGTGAACTACCTCCCGTCGCCGCTCGACATCCCGGCCGTCAAGGGCATCAACCCCGACAACGACAAGGAAGAAGAGCGCAAGGCCGACGACAAGGAGCCCTTCGCGGGGTACGCCTTCAAGATCATCAACGACCCGCACGGGAACCTCACGTTCTTCCGGGTCTACTCCGGCACGCTCCACTCCGGCACGATGGTGCAGAACAGCACCCGCGGGAAGCGCGAGCGCATCGGCCGCATCCTGCGCATGCACGCCAACAAGCGCGAGGAGCTCACCGAGGCCGACGCCGGCAACATCTACGCGGCGGTGGGCCTGAAGGACACGCGCACCGGCGACACGCTCTGCGACGAGAAGCGCCCGATCATCCTCGAGCGCATGATCTTCCCGGAGCCGGTCATCAGCATCGCGATCGAGCCGAAGACCAAGAGCGACGTCGAGAAGCTCGGCATCGGCCTGCAGAAGCTCGCGGCCGAGGACCCCTCGTTCCGCATGCACACCGACGAGGAGTCGGGGCAGACCATCATCGCCGGCATGGGCGAGCTGCACCTCGACATCATCTGCGACCGCCTCAAGCGCGAGTTCAAGGTCGAGTCGAACATCGGCAAGCCCGAGGTCGCCTACCGCGAGGCCATCAGCAAGAAGGTCGCCTGCGAGTACAAGTACGCGAAGCAGTCCGGCGGGCGCGGCCAGTACGGCCACGTGCTCATGGAGATCGAGCCCGGCGAGCCCGGCACCGGCTACACCTTCGAGAACGCCATCGTCGGCGGCATCATCCCGAAGGAGTTCATCCCGGCCATCGAGAAGGGCGTCAAAGAGGCGATGGAGCGCGGCGTGCTCGCCGGCTACCCCATCATCGACATGAGGGCGCGCCTCTACGACGGCAGCTACCACGACGTGGACTCGAGCGCGCAGGCGTTCGAGGTCGCCGCGTCCCTGTGCTTCCAGGAGGGCGCCAAGCGCGCCGGGCTCCACCTCCTCGAGCCCATCATGAAGAACGAGGTCGTCGTCCCCGAGCAGTACATGGGCGACGTCATCGGCGACATCAACTCGCGCCGCGGGAAGATCCTCGGCATGGGCCAGCGCGGAAACGCGCAGGTGATCGACTCTGAGGTGCCCCTCGCGTCGATGTTCGGCTATGTCACCGACCTCCGCTCCATGAGCCAAGGGCGCGCGACCTCGTCGATGCACTTCGCGCACTACGCACCCGTTCCGGCCGCCGTCCAAGAGGCGGTCGTGGCCAAGGTCAGTGGCAGGTGAGTCGTTAGACTCAACTGCACGTAAGGATTCAGAAAAAGAGAATCGGAGAGAGTCATGGCGAAAGAGAAATTCAACCGCAGCAAGCCCCACGTGAACGTCGGCACGATCGGTCACATCGACCACGGCAAGACGACGCTGACCGCATCGCTCGTGAAGGTGCAGAGCAAGAAGGGCCTGGCGAAGGTCATCTCCTACGCGGACATCGCGAAGGGCGGCACGGTCCGCGACGCGACGAAGACCGTGACGATCGCGGCGTCGCACGTGGAGTACGAGTCGGCGACGCGCCACTACGCGCACGTCGACTGCCCCGGCCACGCGGACTACATCAAGAACATGATCACGGGCGCGGCGCAGATGGACGGGGCGATCCTCGTCGTGTCGGCGCTCGACTCGGTCATGCCGCAGACGCGCGAGCACGTGCTCCTGGCGCGCCAGGTGGGCCTGCAGCACATCGTGGTGGCGCTGAACAAGTGCGACGCGGTGGACGACCCCGAGCTTCTCGACCTGGTCGAGATGGAAGTGCGCGAGCTCCTGTCCAAGTACAAGTTCGACGGCGACAACGCGAAGATCGTGCGCGTGGCGGCGTTCCCGGCGCTGAACGGCGACCCGAAGTGGGAGCAGTCGATCACGGACCTGATCGCGGCGCTCGACTCGGACATCCCGGAGCCGGTTCGCGACATCGACAAGCCGTTCCTGATGGCGATCGAGGACGTGTTCTCGATCAAGGGCCGCGGCACGGTGGTGACCGGTCGCGTGGAGCGCGGCATCGTCAAGACGGGCGAAGACGTCGAGATCATCGGCTTCCGCGACACGCGCAAGACCACGGTGACGGGCGTGGAGATGTTCCGCAAGCTGCTCGACGAGGGCCGCGCGGGCGAGAACATCGGCGTGCTCCTCCGCGGCATCGAGCGCACGGACGTGGAGCGCGGGCAGATCCTGGCGAAGCCGGGCTCGGTCACGCCGCACAAGAAGTTCCTGGGCGAGGTGTACGTCCTCAAGAAGGAAGAGGGCGGCCGCCACACGCCGTTCTTCACGAACTACCGCCCGCAGTTCTACATGCGGACGACCGACGTGACCGGCACCTGCGAGCTCCCCGAGGGCACGAAGATGGTCATGCCCGGCGACAACATCACGATGACGATCTCGCTCATCGTCCCCGTGGGTCTCGAGGAGCAAATGCGCTTCGCGATCCGCGAGGGCGGGCGCACGGTCGGCGCCGGCATCGTCACCAAGATTCTGGAGTAATCATGGCCTCCACGACAACCATCCGTATCCGCCTTCGGGCCTTCGATCACCAGCTCCTCGACAAGTCGGCCACCGACATCGTCGAGACCGCGAAGCGCACGGGCGCCCGCGTCGCGGGGCCCATCCCGCTCCCCACCCACATCTCGCGCTACACGGTCCTCCGCGGACCGCACGTCGACAAGAAGTCGCGTGAGCAGTTCGAGATCCGAACCCACAAACGTCTGCTCGACATTCTCGACCCCACGCAGCAGACGTTGGACGCCCTGATGAAGCTCGATTTGTCCGCTGGGGTGGACGTCGAGATCAAGACGCCTCGCTGACGAGGGAGGTGAGCCATGGCAACCATCGACGTATTCAACATGAAGCGCGAAAAAGTCGGCGAGCTCGTGCTCTCCGACGAGGTCTTCGCGACCGAAGTCAAAGAACACCTCTTCTACGAGGTCGTGAAGGCGCAGCTCGCCTCGCGGCGCCAGGGCACCGCGGCGGCGAAGAACCGCTCGGCTGTCTCCGGCAGCACGAAGAAGATGTACAAGCAGAAGGGCACGGGCAACGCCCGCCACGGCTCGAAGCGCGCGCCGATCTACGTCGGCGGCGGTCGGGCCCACCCGCCGCGCCCGCGCGACTGGAGCTACAGGCCCCCGCAGAAGGTGCGAGTTGGCGCCCTCCGCTCGGCGCTCTCGAAGCTCCACAAGGAAGGCCGCCTGGTCGTGGTCGACGCGTTCGAGCTCGCCGAGGTGAAGACCAAGGGTGTGCTCAGCGCCCTCGCCACGCTGCAGACCGCGAAGAAGGCCCTCGTGGTCGACGCCGGCACGAACGAGAAGCTCAAGCTCTCGATCCGCAACGCGGCCGACCACCTCTTCCTGCCCCCCGAGGGCGTGAACGTCTACGACCTCCTCCGCCACGACACGCTCGTCGTCTCGAAGAGCGCGGCGAAGGCGCTCGAGGAGCGATGCCTCGGCAAGGGCAAAGCCACGAACGGCGGTGACAAATGAGCCTTTCCCCTGAGAACGTCATTCTTCGCCCGATCGCCCTCACCGAGAAGGCCTCGATGCTCCGCAACGCGAGCAACCAGGTCATCTTCGAGGTCGCGCGCAACGCGAACAAGGTGCAAATCCGCGACGCGGTGCAGACCCTGTTCAACGTCAAGGTCGAGTCCGTCAACACGCTGGTCATGCGCGGCAAGGACCGCCGCATGGGCCGCGGCTACGGCAAAATGCAGAACTGGAAGAAGGCCTTCGTGACGCTCAAGGCGGGCGACTCGATCGACTTCTACGCCGAGGCCTCGGAGTAAAGCGATGGGTATCAAAGCGTTCAAGCCGACGTCGCCCGCACGTCGCTACTACTCGGTCTCCGACTTCAAGGAGATCACCCCGGGCAAGAAGCCCGAGAAGAAGCTCCTCGAGCACCAGACCAGCTCGGGCGGTCGCAACGCGCACGGGCGGATCACCTCCCGCTTCCGCGGCGGTGGCCACAAGCAGCGCTACCGCATCCTCGACTGGAAGCGCGAGAAGATCGGCGTCCCCGCGAAGGTCGCCTCGATCGAGTACGACCCCAACCGCACGGCGCGCATCGCGCTGCTCCACTACGCCGACGGCGAGAAGAGCTACATCCTCGCGCCGGACGGCCTGAAGGAGGGCGACTCGGTCGTCTCCAGCCGCAACGCGGACATCAAGCCCGGCAACTCCATGCCGCTCCGCTTCATCCCCCTCGGCACCACGATTCACAACATCGAGATGCGCAAGGGCAAGGGCGGGCAGCTCGTTCGCTCGGCGGGCGCCGCGTGCGTCCTCATGGCGAAAGACGGCCTGTACGCGCAGATCCGCCTCCCCTCGGGCGAGATTCGCCTCATCAACCAAGACTGCCGGGCCACCATTGGCCAGGTGTCGAACGCCGATCACGCGAACATCAGCCTCGGCAAGGCCGGTCGCTCGCGCTGGCTCGGTCGCCGCCCGCACAACCGCGGCGTCACCATGAACCCGGTCGACCACCCGATGGGCGGCGGCGAGGGTCGCACCTCGGGCGGGCGCCAGCCGTGCTCGCCGTGGGGTCAGCTCTCCAAGGGTCTCAAGACCCGCAACAACAAGCGCACGGACAACATGATCGTCAAGCGCCGGGGCCAGAAGGGTTAAGTCATGCCGCGTTCAGTCAAGAAGGGCGCCTTCGTCGACGGTCACCTCGCCGAGAAGATCGCCGCCGCCTCCGCCGCTCAGTCGAAGAAGGTCATCAAGACCTGGTCTCGGCGCAGCACCATCACCCCCGACTCGATCGGCCTCACGTTCGCGGTCCACAACGGGCGCAAGTTCGTTCCCGTGTTCGTCACCGAGAACATGGTCGGTCACAAGCTCGGGGAGTTCGCCCCCACGCGCACGTTCCACGGTCACTCCGGGGACAAGAAGGCCAAGGTCAAGGGGCGCTGAGCCCGCTGGCCCCACGCCGCTCGCCGGCGCGGCACACCCGACACCCGCGGAGCGCTCCGCGGGTGTCTTCATTTTGTCGCCCTCCGCGGAGGTCCCGTGCACGCTGATCCCTCTAGCCGCGCGCGCCTGCGCCCTGGCGCGCGCGCGAACTTCCCGGACGACACCCTCTTTCATCGCGTCGCGCGCCTTGTCTGCGACGCCGGCTGCCTACCTCGCAAGGAGCTCTACGAGGCGTGGGAGGTCGCGCGTCGCGCGCGCCGGTGCTGGCGCGGAGGTCGCGTCGTCGACCTCGCGTGCGGCCACGGGCTCCTCGCGATGCTGATGTTGGTCCTCGACGACACCTCGAAGCTGGCGCTCGCCGTCGACCGCAGGTTGCCTCCGAGCGCCTCGAAGCTCCGGGCGGCGTTCTGCGGCGCGTGGCCGCGCCTCTTGGGGCGCGTCGAGCTCGCGGAAGGGGACCTCGGCGCCGTCACGCTCGCGCCCAGCGACGTGGTCGTGTCGGCTCACGCGTGCGGAGCCCTGACCGACCGGGTGCTCGAGGCCGCGCTCGGAGCGCGCGCGCGCGTCGCCGTGCTGCCGTGCTGCCACGACGCCTCGGTGTGCGACACGGGGAGCCTCGAGGGCTGGCTGGAGCCCGGTCTCGCCATCGACGTGACGCGCGCGGCGCGCCTCACGGCGGCGGGCTACCGCGTGCGGACGCAGCGAATCCCGCCCGCGATCACACCCAAGAATCGCCTGCTCCTCGCCGAGCCCCGGTGACGCTGCCCGCGCCACCCGCGGCGGACGAGACCTCCCGTTCGGCGGGGACGTCGGCGAGGTCCGCAAATGTGAAAACAGCCGTTCGCGAACGCGCTCGGTTGGTCTATCCTTTCGGGGCTTCCGTCCCCCGAGCTCAACCCTGCATGCCCCCCACCGCACCACCGAAATGACCTCGACGCGGCCTGAGGTGAACCGTCCCGCGCTCTTGTTCGTGCACGGGTTTTCACTGGACCACCGCATGTGGCGCCGGCAGGTGGAGGCACTGCACCCCGAGTACAGGGTCATCACCGTCGACCTGCCCGGCTTCGGCCCGCAGGCGCGTGACTGTGGCCTCGTCTCGCCGGCAGAGCAGGTCGAGCGCGCGCTCGACCGGGCGGGCGTGATGACCGCTCACCTCATCGGCCACTCCATCGGCGCCGCCGTGGCGGTCGATTTCGCCTTCTTGCACCCGCGACGGGTCGCCTCGCTCACCCTCGCGGGGCCGCTCATGCTGGGCCGGCGCACCGGCATCGAGGCGTGGGGCCGCTGCGTGAGCCTCGCCAACGAAGGCGACGTGCACACCGCGCTCGACGTGTGGCTGGACGACCCGCTCTACGATGGGCTGCGCCGCCACGACGACCTCTTCGAGGAAGTACGCAACATCGTTCTCGATTACGGCGCCGCGCACTGGCTCGGGCGGGTGACCAACCGGTGGTCGGATCCCGACCCGTTCCCGCGCCTCGAGGAGCTGCACCACCCCACGCTCGTGGTCGCCGGCTCGCTGGAGATCCCGAGCTTCAAGACCATGGCGGACGCGTACGCGAAGGGGCTCCCCTCGGCCCGCCGCGAGGAGGTCCACGACGTGGGCCACCTCGTGAACATCGAGGCCGCAGAGGCCTTCAACGACCACCTGCGCGACTTCGTGCGGGGTGTCGAGAAGACCTGAGTCGCGCGCGCGACGCTGCCCTAGCGCGCGAGGTCTGCGGGCGTGAGCGTCGCGAGGGTCACCGAACCCTCCACCGTCGCGCTCCCGACGGTCGCGTAGAGTTGGCCGTCTGTGCGCACGAGCTCGAGCCGCGTGTTCCTGCCGACGTGCGGCTCGAGCGCCCCGAGGAACGCGGGCGGGAGCAACCAGAAGGCGATTTGTTCGAGCTTGTGCACGGGCCGCGAGCCCACCTCGCGCAGGAGCGCCGCGCGGTCTTGGTGGGTGAACACGGTCACGCGCCGGGCGGCCTTGGTGGCCTTGTGGAGCCGCTCCGCGGACGGCGCCCCCACGTCGATCCAAGCGACGAGGGCGCCGGTGAGATCACGGACCGCGACCGCCGGCTCCTCGGGATCGGAGAGGCCGCCCTTGCTGAACGCGATGCCCTCCTCGAACGAGAGCGCGTACGCGAGCACGCGCGTCAGCATGTAGCGAGCGCTCTCGGAGGGGTGTCGAGCGACGCGCAGGTCGAGCTCCTCGTAGACCCCGCGATCGACGTCGGAGAGCGTCACCTGGAGGTGGACCATCGTCGCGGTGAGAGCCATGCGCGGGCGATGGTGCACGCCCGGCGGCGTCGCGGCAAGGGCCCGTGCGCCGGCGAGACGATGAGCTCAGAGGGTGGGCGTGTTCCAGCCGCCGATGTCGGTCACGAGGCGATCGGCGTCCGGTGGGCCCCACGAGCCGGGCTCGTAGGTGTGCACGGCCGCGCTGCTCGACACGATCGGATCGACGATGCTCCACGCGATCTCCACGACGTCCTGCCGCGCGAAGAGCGTCGCGTCGCCGGCCATGGCGTCGCCGAGGAGGCGCTCGTAGGCGTCCATGCGCCCGTCGCTGCCCTGCGCCGCCTCCTCGACCACGGAGAGCTCGATGGGCGCGCCTACCATGCGCTCGCCGTGCTGCTTGCGCCGCGCGCCGAGGGCGATGGTCACTTTCGGGCTGAGCCGGAAGCGGAGGTAGTTGCCCATGGTGGGCGCGGCCTCTTTGAAGACGACCTGGGGCGGGTTCTTGAACTCGACCATGACCTCGGCGCACGACATCGCCATGTTCTTGCCCGCGCGTACGCAGAAGGGCACGCCCTCCCAGCGCCACGAGTCGACGTGCATGCGTAGCGCGGCGTAGGTGGGCACGGGCGAGTCGGCGGCGACGCCGGCCTCGTCGCGGTAGCCACGGAACTGGCCGAGGACCATGTTGTCCTCGCTCATCGGGCGAATCGTGCGGAGCACCTTCGCCTGCTCGTCGCGGATGGCCTCCGGGTAGGTGCTGCTCGGGGCCTCCATGGCGAGGTAGCTCACCACCTGGAGCAGGTGGTTCTGGATGACGTCGCGGATGACGCCGGTCTCCTCGTAGAACTTCCCGCGCCCCTTCACGCCGAACGATTCGGCCATTGTGATCTGCACGTTCTCGACGTGGTGCCTATTCAAAATGGGCTCGAGGAACGCGTTCGCGAAGCGGAAATACAGGATGTTCTGCACCGCCTCCTTCCCGAGATAGTGGTCGATACGGAAGATGCTCGACTCCGGAAAGGCGGCGTGGAGCGTGGCGTTCAGCGCCCGCGCGGTCTCCACGTCACGGCCGAAGGGCTTCTCCACTACGACGCGCGCGTTGGCCGTGCAGTTTGCTGCGGCGAGCTGCTGGACGACCGTGGGGAACATGCTCGGCGGAATGGCGAGGTAGTGGAGCGGCCGCTGGGCGTTCGCGAGCTGCGTGCGAATGTGCGCGAAGGTCGCGGGGTCGTGGTAGTCGCCGTCGACGTAGCGGATGTGCGAAGCCAGGCGCGCGAACGCGGCCTCGTCCATCGCCCCGCTGGCCTCGATGCTCGCGCGGGCTCGCCCTATCAGCTGCTCGCGGGTCCAGCCCGCGCGCGCGACGCCCACGACCGGCACGTCGAGCCTGTCGCGCTTCACCAGCGAGAGCAGCGCCGGGAAGATCTTCTTGTAGGCGAGATCGCCTGTGGCGCCGAAGAAGACGAACGCGTCGGAGAGCGAGGTGTCGGGGCGGGTCATCGGCTCAGCATACCGAGTCTCCTCCCGACGGGGGTCGCGATAACGTCGACTCGGGTTGGCGCGAAGGAGACTCCCGCGGACCGCCCGCGTGATCGCGAGCAGCGGATCGGTGTTCACGTCGGCTCGGCGGCGCGATCCCACAGCCCCGGTCGAACTGCGTGTTCGGCTTCGAACCGGTGGGCCAGGCGGGTTCGCGCCCGTCGCGCCAGCGCAACGCCGGGTCCAGGCAGATCAAGCCACGGGGTACCCGAGGCCGTGCCAGCGGATCATCCCCCCGTCGAGGTTGGCGACCTGGGTGAAGCCCGCGCCCTCGAGGATGAGCGCCGCTTGCGCCGAGCGCCCGCCGGATCGACAGATCGTGACGATCGGTCGGCTCCTCGGCACCTCCGCCACGCGACCCCGCAGCTGACCGAGCGGCAGCAGCTCGGCGCCGGCGAGGTGCCCGAGCTCGCCGCTGAACTCCGCCGGTTCGCGGACGTCGAGCAGGAGCGCGGCCGCGAGGTGCTCCGCGAGCCACTCGGCGGAGATCTGCGGCACCCCCGCGAAGCTCCGCACGACGGGCGCCCAGGCGGGCGCGTCGGGGAGGTCGGTCTCGCTCGTTGGGCGTCCGCAGCGCAGGTTGGCGGGCACAGCGACGTCGAGCTGCTTGGGGTGGGCGAGCCCGAGGTTGTCCATGTACCCGACGAAGTCTTCGAGCGAGCGAGCGCCGCCGAGGCGCGGGTTGTGGCGCCGCTCCTCCCACACACTCGACGAGGTGCGCCCTTGGTAGTCGTGGCCCGGATAGACGAGGCAGGTCTCCGGCAGGCTGAAAATGCGCGCTTGCACCGAGCGGTAGAGCTGGGCCGCGTCGCCCTGCTGGAAGTCGGTGCGGCCGGCCCCGCGAATGAGCAGGGCGTCGCCGGTGAAGGCCATCGTCTGGTCCCGCGAGACGTAGGTCACGCAGCCGTTCGTGTGCCCCGGCGTGGCCCGTACGGTGAGCGACTCGCCGCCGAACGAGATCACGTCCCCGTCGCGCACGGGCAGGTCCACGCCCTCGGCGCCGCCTGCCGCGGCCACCACGATCGCGCTGCCGAGGTGCTGTTTGAAGCGCCACGCGGACGTCACGTGGTCGGCGTGAACGTGCGTCTCGAGGGTGTGCGTGAGCCGCAGCTCGAGCTCCGCCAGGAGCGCGGCGTCGCGCCCATGTTGCTCGAACACGGGATCGATCAGCACCGCTTCGCGGGTGGTCTCGTCTGCGAGGAGGTACGTGTAGGTCGACGAGCGTGGATCGAGGAGCTGGCGGAAGAGCATCGCGGTCGAGCTTACCGCGCGCGCGGGTTCGGGGTCGACGACGGCTCGTCCTCGTGCCGTACCACCCTCGAGGTGGTGCATTCGTAAAGCACTGCAAAGCGCCGCATCGAGCCGAGCGGTGGCGCGTCTGACCCCACGAGACCGAAACGCCACCCGGCGCCGTCACGCGGCACCCCACACCGAGGTAAACGACCATGAAGCGCTCCATTTTTGCTCTCCTCCTCGCCGTCCCCGTCCTCACCTTCTCGCTCGTTGCCGGCGCGGCGGAGCGGACCCCTGCCCACCCGAAGATGCAGTTCCCGGTCGCCGCCTCCACGTTCCAGAGCCACCACGACGCTCGCGTCGCGAAGATGCGGACGAAGCTCGAGGCGCGGATCGTGGAGAAGAAGCTCGACGCGAAGAAGGCCGCGTCGGTTCGGGCGCGGTTCGAGGCGCGCGTCGTGAAGGTGCAAGCCGCGATCGCCCGGGCCACGGCCGACGGCACGGTGACCCAGGCCGAGGCCGACGAGATTCGGGCCGCCCGGCGCGAAGGCCGCCACGGAGGCGGGCGCTCCCAGGCGCGCCGCGCCGGCGCCCCGAAGCGCTGAGAGTGGGCCCGGCGAGGCGGTCGGCGCGCGCCGCGCGACCTAGGTTCTAACGACTGCGGCTAACGTCCTCGGAGCGCGAGCGCTCCGGGGACGAGCTTGACGGTGATCGGGAGCCCCCCCAGGGGCTCGCCGTCCAGATCGATCAGGAACTGAGCGCGCGCGTCCGGGTTCTCGAGCGCGAGCTCGAAGGTGTCCCCGGTCATGTGGACGGTGCTTGGGTCCTTCATGTGGCCGCCGTCGTAGATGCGCTTCGAGGTGAGCGCGAAGCCCACCTTCGACGTGTTCCCCAGGGCGACCAGCTCGAACACGCCGTCGTCGAGCTCGGCCATCGGCGCCACCATCATGCTCGAGCCGAAGTAGCGGCCGTTGCAGATGGCGAGCATGAGGGTCTCCACGGTGCGCTCCGTGGTCACGCCGCCGCGGGTGACCTTGCAGCGCACCCGGCCCACCTTCGCGTTGACGAGGGCGCGCAGCGACGCGCCGAAGTACGCCGCGGTGCCGCCGAGGGCGCGCGACGCGTCGGCGACGTAGCGATCGACGAGGCCGCCCATGCCCACCGAGAGGATGTTCACGAAGTATCGGGTCTTGTCCCCTTCGTGCGTGAGGAGCCCCACGTCGATGCGCCGCGTGGCCCCTTCGCTGAGGGCGTCGAGGTAGACGTCGAGTCGATGCTCGAGGCCGAGCGTGCGCCGGAAGTCCCCGCCAGTGCCCTGCGCGATGAGCCCGAGCTCGGGCTCGGCGCCCTGCGCCTTGGCCAACATGAGGCCGTTCACGACCTCGTTGAACGTGCCGTCGCCGCCCACCGCGACGACCAGCGCCGCGCCGCCGAGCGCCGCGTCGCGCGCGAGCTCGATCGCGTGACCCACGCGCGCCGTCTCGCGCACCTCGCACGGGCCGAGGCGCCGCTCGATCGTCTCGCGCATCGCGCCGAACGTCTTGCCGGTCTTTCCCCCGCCCGACGACGGGTTGACCACGAGCACCGGCTTGGTCACGGGCGGTCCTCGTCGCGCTCGCCCGCGAAGGCGCCGCGCGCCAGCCGCTCGATGTTGCCCAAGGTGCTCTTGCGGACGAAGTTGGGCTCGGGCCACACCACGCCGCGCTCCTGCAGATCGCGCACGGTGTCGGTCAGCGTCACGATGGGATCGCGCGGGAACCACCCGAGCTCGGCCTCCGCGAGCGAGGCGTCGAGGTACCAGTAGAACTGCGCCATGTCGAAGCTCACCGGATCGACCGGGAGGCTCACCCCGAGGCGCCCGAGGAGCTTCTCCGCGAGCGACGTGCCGACCTTGGCGAAGCCCGGGGCGCGCGGCAAGGGGAGCGAGGGCGCGGGCACGCCGGAGATGCGCTCGAGCCGCGCGAAGAATTCGCGAAGCGTGACGTTGCTCGCGCCGAGCAGGTACCGCGCGCCGGGTCGGCCGCGCTCCATCGCGAGCACCATGCCGAGCGCGGCGTCGCGCACGTCGACGTACGAGAGGCCGCCCGGGGGCACCGCGGGGATGCGACGCTCGAGGAACAGACGCACGTCCTCCGTCGACGAGCCGCGCAGATCACCAGGACCGAGGAGCAGCGTCGGGTTGACGCTCATTACCTCGAAATCATTGGAATTTCTCTCGAGTGCCGCGCGCTCGGCGAAGAGCTTGGAGCGGTAGTAGGGCCACCGGTTCAAGAGGCCGATCGGGGCCTCGTCGGCCTCGGTCGACACGCGGTCCTCGTCGTCGGAGACCGCGACCGTGCCGCTCGTGGAGGCCACGATGGCTCGCCGAACACCGGCCGCCCTGCACGCGTCGAGGGTGGTCTTCGTGCCCTCCACGTGGAGCCGGTGGAGCGCCTCGGCGTCGCCGGGGTCGCGCGAGACGCGGCCGGCGGCGTGGTAGACGCCCTCGCAACCTTCGGCGGCGCGACGCACGCTCTCGGCGTCGAGCACGTCGCCGCGGGCCACCGTGGCGGTGCGTCCGGCCACCGCGAGGCGGGGGCTCTCGTCGCGGCAGAGCGCGACGACGTCATCGCCTCGTTCGAGCAGGTTCGCGACGAGGTGTGCGCCGAGGAAGCCGGTCGCTCCAGTGACGAGTACGCGGGTCATGTCAGCTCCTGAGGCGCGATGCGGTGAGCGGCGGTGAGCGGCGGTGCGAGCGGATGGAAAGCGGATGAGGCGCGGACGCTCAGGCGAGCGCGAACACCTTCTGGAACTCCATGAGGAGGCTCACGTCGTTCGACTTGATGGCGCCCGAGATGAACTCCGCCGGGCTCGGCGTGTACCCGTTCACGATCTTCGTGAAGATCTCGGGGCTGGTCTTGAGCACGCAGTCGGCGGTGCCGCCTTCGGGCTTGCCCTGCTTGATCTCGCAGGTGGCGCCTTGTGGCCCCGCCACGCGGACGGTCCACTTGGCGGCGTCCTCGCCGCCGAGCGTGAAATAGAACGACACCGGCCGCTCCACGCGGTCGGGGCGGAACTTGGTCTCGAGCTCGGCGAAGAGCGTCACGAGCGGGTGCTCCTGCTTCTTCTGCTCGGAGAGGGTCTCGAGCCTCGACAGGTCGAGCACATCTTCGCCGCGGAGCGCGAGCACCGCCGCGCGGGCGAGCTTCGCGACCTCGCGCGACGCGTCGCCGTAGGACATCCCGTGGGTGAGCCGGCGGAGGTCCTTCACGGTCAGCGCGGGGCCGATGCGCGCGAAGATCTCGCGCTTGGTGGGCAGCTTCGCGCCCTTGCCCATCGCGTCGCGCGTGCCGCCGACGAAGATGGGCAGCACGTCGACGTTGTACGTGAGCACGAGGTGGCCGAGGAACGACTTGAACTCGTGGACGTCGCCGTCGGGGCTGCGCGTGCCCTCGGGGAAGATGAGCACGGTCTTGCCGCGCGAGAGCACCTCGCCGGCCTGCCGCTCGCTCGCGCGGAGGCCGCTCTTGCGATCGATCGCCTTCAGGTTCGTGAGGTTCTCGAAGAAGGCGCGCTTCACGCTGCCCTTCTCGAAGAAGTAGTCCTGAGCGGCGAGCGTGACCACGTCCTCGCCGTACTTGCCGAGCGCGTGCCGCACGAAGCCCATGTCGAGGTGGCTCGCGTGGTTCGCGACGACGAGCACGTTGCGGTTGTGGGGGATGAACGCCCGGCCCGACACCCGCGGGCTCATCACCTGGCCGTAGAAGGCGTCTTGGAGCTTGCCGATGAGCCGCTTGCCCGCGGTCTGGAGCTCTGGAGGGAGCGTGAACGCGGCGTCGTCTCCGTCGCCCGCCGTGGGCTTGGCCCGACCCTCGATGCGGTAGCGGCTCGAGGTCTCGGCGCGCGCGGGGCGGAGGCTGGGTCGCTCGGCGCCGATCAGCTCCTCGACGTCGGCCACGGTGCGGCAGGCCTGCAGCGCCTGCGGCTCGATGATCCCCACCTTCGCCTCGAGGGCCACGAGCAGCTCGGTGAGCGCGAGCGAGTCGAGCGCGAGGTCACCCGCGATGGTCATGTCGCCGGAGATGTCGCTCGACTTCATGCCCTTCAGCCCGGCGAGCGCCGAGCGGACGGGGGTCGCGGGGCCGTCTTCGCGGCTGCGCTGGGTCGCGGCGATCGTGCGCCCGAGGATTTGCCGGACCTCCGTGCGCTTCACCTTGCGCGTCGCCGTGCGCGGCAAAGGTGCATCATACAAGTGAATCACCTGCGGCTGTTTGCCGTGGGGCAGCTTGGCGATCGCGTCGCGCAGGGCCCGATCGGCCCGCGTGATTCGCTCCTGCCGCGTGATCGTGTCGTCGGTCTTCGGCACCGCGATGCACGCGAGCCGCTCGCCTCCGGAGGGGTTGTCGACGCCGACGAACGCGAGCTCCTCGATGTGCGGCACGACGCCGAGCAGCCGCTCGAGGTCATCGGGGTAGAGGTTCTCGCCGCTCGAGGTGACGACCACGTCCTTCGCGCGCCCCACGATTTGAAGGCGTCCGCGCTTGTCGAACTTGCCGAGGTCGCCCGTGTGCAGCCAGCCGGCCGCGTCGATCGCGTCGCGCGTGGCGTCGTCGTCGGTGTAGCCGAGCATCACGTTGGGGCCCTTCGCGAGCACCTCGCCCACGCCCTCCGCGTCGGGCGCGTCGATGCGCAGCTCGACCCCCGGGATGGCCTTGCCCACCTGGCCGGCGGGAGAGCCCGCCTTCGCCACCGCGAGCACGGGCGACGCCTCGGTGAGGCCGTAGCCCTCCGTGAGCAGCAGGCCAAGGCCCGTGAAGAGCTTCTGCGTGTCCTTCGGGAGCGCGGCGCCGCCCGAGATGAGCCACTTCACGTGCCCACCGAGCTCTTCGTGGACCGACCCGAAGAGGGCGCGACCCACGTCGATCCCCGCGTTCTTCGACAGCCACCGGCTCAGATCACCGCCCGCGTGGAACAGGGTCTCCACCACGGCGCCCTCGTCCTTCACCCGCGCGAGGATGCGTCGCTCGAGGAGCTGCCAGACCGCGGGCACGCCGACCATTCCGGTGATGCGGCCCTCCTTCAGCGCGGCCGTCAGGCGGTCGCCGGTGAGCTCTCCGGGGTAGAGGATGCGCGTGCCGCGTGAGAAGGGCAGGAGGAGCCCCGCCGTGAACTCGAAGGTGTGGTGCAGGGGCAACACCGAGAGCACGCGGTCGTGGATGCCGAGCGGGAAGAGCGGCGCGAGCGCGGCGATGAGCGACGCGAAGTTCCCGTGCGACAAGCGCACGCCCTTGGGGTGCCCGGTGGTCCCGCTCGTGAAAATGAGGCTCGCGACGTCTTCCTCGCGCACGCTGACCACCGGCGCGACGAGCCCCTCCGCGGGGTCGGCGTCCGCGGCCGTAGGCTCGAGCAGGACGCGTTCGAGAGCCGCGAGGCCGGCGGTGAGCGCCGCGCCCGTGCGTTTTTCGACGTGGGCATCCAAAATGGCCAGCTTGGCGCCGCTCTCTCTCGCCACGTTCACGAAGCTCGGCGCGTCGAGATCGGGGTCCATGGGCACGCACACGGCGCCCGCGCGCATGACGCCGAAATACGCGATCGACCACGCCGGGCAGTTCTTCCCCGCGAGCACGATCCGGTCCCCCTTGACGACGCCGCGGGCCGCGAGTCGAGCGGCCACGTCGTCTGCGCGGCGCTTCACGTCGGCGAAGGTGATCCGCGTGAACCCGGGGTCCTCGAAGCGTCCGAGCGCCACCGCGTGCTCGTGACGCTCGGCCATCTGGTCGACCAGCGTGACGAGGGTCTCATGCGGCTTGAGCGGCTTGAGCTCCTTTTTGTAGCGGTCGTCCATCCACGGGATGATCCGCTTCTCCATGGCCGGCATGTGCTGGTTCATGAAGTAGTCGGCCCAGTCGAGCGTCTCCGGCCGCCACTTCAGCTTCGCGCGGTCGGACGCGCCGAGGCGCGCGTAGGCGTGGCGCGTGTTCGCGCAGGAGAACGGCCCCTTCTGGTCGTAGGTGAAGGGCAGGAAGAGGCGAATGATCATGTCGATCTTCTCTTCCTGCGACGCGACCTTCTCGAGCGAGCGGGCGGCGGGCTTCGTGATGCGCGCGGCGGGCCCTGGCGCCGACTTCAGCATCTTCGCGAGCACCCTCGCGGCGCTGGCGATCTGGCCCGGCCCGGCGGAGTCGAAGCGCTCGATGTCGACGATCGCTGGCTCGTAGTGAGCCATGAGGAAGTTCTTGAAAGGATTGCCCTTTCCGGTGCGCTGGTAGTGCTTTCGACGGTAGAGCCCCATGAGCTCGCCGAAGCGCGCCGAGGTGCTCGGGTTCACGTCGCTCGTGCCGTACTGGTACACGGCCTTCTGCGTGCCCTCGAGCAGCTCGGCGAGCGTGAGGATCATTCCGGCGCACACGGTGTCGGAGGGGATGAAGTCGAGCACGACGTCCCGCGCGACGACCTGGTGGTGCCCCTTCATGATGAGGAACACGATGGGGGCCGACGTGCCCATGCCCTCGTTCCACGCGGGGAAGGGGAACTCGAGGGTGGTCTCACAGCACGCCGGCCGCGCGATCGTGTACCGGAGGCCGCTCCGCGCGATGATCTGCTCGCCGATGCTCTTCGTGTACGTGTACACGTTCGGCCAACCCCAGTGCGTGGCGCGCTCGACGCCCGCGTCCACGAGGCGGGCGCTCACCCACTGGCGGCGCACCGACTTGAGCTCTTGGTCGAGCGCTGGGCCGCTCGTGGGCTCGCCGCGGCGGAGCAGGTTCTTCGTCGCGCGCTCGAGGAACTCGCTCTGGCGGAAGGCGTCGTCGCAGCGGCTCTTCGCCTGGGCGACGATGTCGAGGCAGTCTTTGATCTCGCGGTCGGGATCCCACAGCTCGCGCCCGAGCTCGTCGGCGCGCGGGAACGGGTAGACCTCGCCCGGCACGTCTTCCTGGATGAGCCCCTTGCGGTTGCCGACGACGTAGCAGGTGCTCGTGTGGAAGAGCGGCGCGTCGAGGGCGCGGCAGAGGTCGACCAGGTTCTTCGCGCCGAACGCGTTGGTGTCCAGGGCCTCGTCGAGCGGCGGGTTGAAATCGACCACGCCGGCGACGTTCACCACCGCGTCGATCGTGCCCTTGTGCTCGCGGAGGAACGCCGGGTCGATGCCGCAGTGGGGGTTGCCCACGTCGCCGTCGATGGGCTCGATCTTCTCCCGCAAGAAGGCCTCGAGGCCGTCGCCGTGGCGCTCGCGCATGGGCAGCAGCGCCTCGCTCGTGGCGATCTCCGCCCAGAAGCGCTCCGTGCTCGTCGCCTTCTTCGAGCTCCGCACGAGCAGGAAGATCTTGCCGATGCTCGGGTAGTGGTGGAGCAGCATGATCCAGAAGATCTTGCCGAGAAACCCGGTGCCACCGAGCACGAGGAGCCTCGAGCCGCCGAGCTGCGCTTCGACGTCGAGGGGGGCGAGCGGGGGAAGGGGAGGCGCGACACCCGCGCCGTTCGAAAGTCCGTTCTGGTGCATTGGGCGGCGTCGTGCGCGACGCGCGAAGCGCGCGCCGAGGCCCCGTACCTACAACACGGGCCCCTCCGCTTCAACCGAGCCGAGAAATCCCTTGGGCGCGAACGCCGTGACGCACACAGCTCGGGCTCGGCGCGGGCGGAAGTTTGACGCCACGATCGGGATGGCCGAAGACATCCCCATGAAGCGTCACGTCGCCCCTCTACGGTCCCCTCTCCACGCGGCGCTCACGCTGGGCGCGTTCGCGTCGCTCTTTGCCGGCTGCAGCTCGGCCACGCCGAGCGCCGACGCGGGCGTGGCGGCGAAGGCGCAGCTCACGATGAAGGTGAACGGCGTGCCCTGGGTCGCCGCCGGGCGCGTCGTGGGGGCGGCCGGCGCGGCCGGCATCGGCGTGACCGGGAACCTGGACGAGGCCGGCACCGAGCAGCTCACCATCAACCTCCGCGCCACGACCCCTGGCACGTACGTGGCCGACAAGGCCACGAAGCCCAGCGGCGCGGTGGTCTTCTTCAACCGCGGGAACACTGTGTTCTCCAGCGACGTGAAGGCCTCGACCTTCACGGTCGTCGTGACGAAGGCGAGCGGCGTCGTCGTCGAGGGCACCTTCAGCGGTACCTTTGAGGAGGCCGAGGCGGCCACCGGCGCCGACGCGGGGCTCGCGCAGAAGGTCGTCGTCACCGAGGGGAAGTTCGCGACCGTCGAGGCGCCGTGAAGGCGGGCGGCGCGACGCCAAAATAATCGCGCACTGGGAGTGTAAGGCGTGGGCCTGCGCCGCGTTGGGCTCGGACACCGCCGCTGTCCGCCGCGCGCGCCGCGGCCTCCAGGAGTCCCCATGAGCCCGTCCGTCTCCCCCCGCGCCTCCACGCCGTCGCCTCGCTCGCCTCGTCGCGCCCACCTCGGACGCGCCGTCCTCGTCCTCGCGCCGCTCGCGCTCACGTCGATCGCCTGCGGCGGTGGGATGGGAGGCCTGGCGAGCCCGGAGGCCGCGTCGCCCCGCGCGCAGGGCCCGCGGCACGCCGCCGCGGAGGCGCTGCCCGCGAGCGACGAGGTCGCCCGCCCCAGCCTCCCGAGCGCGCCGCCGCCCCCGCCGCCCGTGCAGGCGTCTCCCGCGCAGATCGGTGTCGCGAAGCCCGCGGCCGAGCCGACCGGCACGGAGCACTACGCCGACTACGGCGTGAACCCGGTCGTCGACGCCTCACGCGACCGCCTGAGCACCTTCGCGATCGACGTGGACACCGCCTCGTACACGATCTCGCGTCGCAAGCTGAACGAGGGCACGCTGCCGCCCTTCGCCTCCGTGCGGGCCGAGGAGTACGTGAACTACTTCCAGTACGCCTACGCCGCGCCCACTGCGCGCCCGTTCGCGGTCCACACCGACGCGGCGCCCTCGCCCTACACGCCGGGCCACCACCTCGTGCGCGTGGGCCTCCAAGGCAAGCGGATCGGCTCCGAGGAGCGCACGCCGGTGCACCTCGTCTACCTCGTCGACACGAGCGGATCGATGGGTGGCCGCGATCGCATCGACCTCGCCAAACAGAGCCTGCACCTCATGACCGACCGCCTGAAGTCTGGCGACAGCGTGGCGATCTGCACGTACGCCGGGGGTGTGGAGCGCGTGCTCGAGCCGACCGGCGTCGAAGGCCGCGAGCGGATCCACTCCGCCATCGACCGCCTCCGCGCGGGCGGGTCCACCGCGATGGGCGACGGCCTCCAGCTCGCCTACGAGCTCGCCCGGAAGGGTCTCGTGAAGAACCACGTGAACCGCGTGGTGGTGCTGAGCGACGGCGACGCGAACGTGGGCCGGGCGACGCAGGCCGAGCTCCGGGGCATCATCCGAGGGTACCGCGGGCAGGGCATCACGCTCTCGACCGTGGGCTTCGGCTCGGGCAACTACAAGGACGCGACGATGGAGCAGCTCGCCGACTCCGGCGACGGAAACTACGCCTACATCGACTCCCAAGAGCAGGCGCGGCGCGTCTTCGTCGACCAGCTCGACGGCATGCTCCAGGTCATCGCGCGCGACGTGAAGATCCAGGTCGAGTTCGACCCCAGCGTCGTCGCCACGTACAGGCTCATGGGCTACGAGAACCGCGACATCGCCGACAAGGACTTCCGCAACGACAAGGTCGACGCGGGCGAGGTGGGGGCGGGTCATACCGTTACGGCGATGTACGATGTGGTGCTCAAGCGGACCGACGCGAGCCCCGTGACGGTGCGTGTGCGCCACAAGACCCCTCACGGGAGCGAGCGCGCCGAGGAGTCGGTGTTCCCGATGTCGCCGGCCGCCATCGCGCCCACGTTCCAGGCGGCCGCCCCCGACTTCCGCTTCGCGACCGCCGTCGTGGGCTTCGCCGAGGTGCTCCGCAAGAGCCCGGCCGCGCGCGAGTGGCGCCTCGACCAGATCGCGCAGGTGGCGTCGAACGCGAGCTTCGGGCGCCCGGAGCGCGTCGAGCTCGTGGGGCTCGTCCACCGCGCCGCGTCGCTCTCGGGTCAGCAGCGGTCGGCGCCGGTCGCGATCGCGAAATAGGCTAGGGCGTGAGCCTCGCGGCCTTCGTGCTGCCGACCACGTACGCGAGCCCGTCGTCGGCAACCCCGAAGCCCGTGAGGCCGCCGAGCCCCGCCAGCCGCGGGGCGGCCGCGCCTCCTGACCACCCGAGCGCGCCCGAGGAGAAGCGGAGGACGTCGACCGCGCCGCCGCCAGCGTTCGCCGCGATGAGCGTGGCGCCGTCGCACGCCCGCGTCACCTGAGCCGCGCTCCCCACGAAGGTCGCCGGGCTCGCCGGGCCGGCGGGCTCCCGGAACACGTAGACTGCGCTGTCCGTCGCGGTGACCGACATGACGAAGGTGATCGTGTCGCCGTCCCACACGAGCGAGCGCACGGGGGCCTCGACGAACAGCACAGGGCCTGGCAGCGGGAGCTTCGTACGCCCGGCGTTCGAGAATGCCGTGTCCTCCGTGAGGCTCGAGGCCACGTTGAAGCGGCGCAGCACCACGTAGCCCGGGTTCGGGTCCTCCGCCTCCTGGATGAACACGAAGAGCAGGCTCCCGCCGCGCGCCGCCACCGCGACGGGCACCTCCGTCGCGACGGGCGTGGCGACCGACAACCACGGGCCGCCCGTCGACGCGCGCAGCACGCCCTTCACCTTCGGCGCGCCCGTCTGCGCCTCCCGGAAGCCGCCCCACCCGGTCACTGTTCCGCTCTGGAAGGCGATTGTAGGGAAGGGTGTGCGACTCGGCTCCGGCGGCGAGACGACCGGGTTGCCGAGCTCGTCGAGTTGGGTCGCCGCCCCCGTCGGCGCCACCCGCCAGAGTCGTACGCGCTGCTCGGGGCTCGCCCCGAGCGTCGTACCCACGAGGGCGCCGGCGGGGGTAGCGGCGATCGCCCAAGGCACCTCCTCCGGCAGACAACCGATGGGGCCGCTCACGGTGCCGTCGCGCCCGATCCGCGCCAACGTCGCGCTGCGCGCGCTCCCGTCGCCGCACGCGCGCAGCGCGACGGCCAAGACGTCTCCGCTGGGCGCGACTGCCGCCTTCCTGACGGGGAAAGGGAAGGTGGCGGCCTGCCCGTACGCGACGTCGACCACGGGCCGCCCGGTGGCGCGGCAAGCGCTCGCATCGGTGCCGCTCTCCGCGGCCGCCGCATCGGTGCCGCTCGCCACGTCTGCGCTGCTCGCGGCGTCGATGCCCGCCGCGCCTGCGTCGTCAGCGTCGCCGCTGCCGAAGGCGCCGCACGCGATCGACGCTGCGCAGAGGGCTACGAGTGCGGAAGGGCGGATGGCGCGCATTCCATGTATGTACACGCACCGCGCGGCGCGCGCTACGAGCGCGGGATCAGCCGAGGCCCTCGAGGAACTCCTGGACGTCGAAGCCCTGGGCCTCCGCGCGCTCGAAGAACTCCGCCGCCTTCTTGTCGCTCTTCCGGACGCCCTTGCCGCCGAGGTACATCGTGCCGAGCGTGGCGCTCGCCCGCCCGTGACCGTTCTCCGACGCCGCCTCGTAGAAGCTGGCGGCGGCCTCGAGGTCCTCTGCGAACCCGAAGCTGCCCATGGCGTGGAACGCGCCGAGGTTGAAGAGCGCGCGCGGGTGGTTTCGCTTCGCCGCCTCCATGAGCCACACGACGGCGGTCGGCTCGTCTTTCTTCGTGCCCTGTCCGGTGGACGCCATCGCGAAGAGCTCGAACATCGCGTCCGAGTCGCCGCGCTTCGCGGCGGTCTCGTGCAGCTCGTAGCTCTTCTTCTTGTTCGCCCGGACGCCCTGCCCGTGGAACGCCATGCGGCCGAGGAGGTAGTGCACCGCGCCCACGGGATCGCCCCCGCGGAGCGCCTTCTTGGCCCACGCCTGCGCGGCGGCGAAGTCTTGCTGGTGCCAGTAGGCGTTGGCGGCGAGCGCGTAGGCGCCCTGGTCGGACCCCATGCTCGCGGCCTTCGCGTAGGCCGCGAGCGCAGCCTCTTCGTCGGGGTCCACGCCCCAGCCGTTCTGGAGGCACTGGCCGAAATCGACCCAGGCCTCGGCGTGGCCGAGCTCGCCCGCGCGCCTGAACGCGACCGCGAGCAGGCCGAGGTGCAGCTCGCCCTTCGTGCCCTGCGTGATGGCGGAGAAGAGCTCCACGCCCTTTGCGTGGATCGACGGCGCGTCCTCGCCCTCGAGGAGCTTGCGGAGCTGCTGCGCGAGGCCGGCGGGTGTCCCTCCCTTCGCGGGCTTCGGGGCGGCCTTCTTCGCGGCGGGCTTCGGGGCGGCCTTCTTGGCCTTCTTCACGGCGGGCTTCGGGGTGGCCTTCTTCGCGGCGGGCTTCTTGGCCGTCGGCGCCGTCGCGGCAGGGGCCTTCTTCGCGGCGGGCTTCTTGGCAGTCGCGGGCTTCGGGGCGGCCTTCTTGGCAGTCGCGGGCTTCTTGGCTTCTTGGTCGTCACGGCGCTGCTCTTGGGCGCGCTCCGCGGCTTGGCGGTGGCGAGGGGCTTCTTCTTGGCGGCCATCGGGGAACCTTACGCGCTCTCGGCGCGCCGTACGGGGAAAGTCACGGTGCGGGAACGCAGGTTACGCGGAGCACTCCGCCATGAGGATCGGCGGCGAGTGGAGCATGGTGATCTCCGGCGAGGCTGGCGCGGTGTCCCGGGCCATCTCGAGGGCCTCCGGCATGGACCTCGCGGTCTCGTAGCCGAGGAGCTTCGGGATGTACTCGTTGTCGGCGCCGACGACGATGACGCGCCCGAGGTGCTGGCGCCCCGCCTCGCCCCAATACCACATGAAGAAGGGGTGGGTCGGGTGGTACGCATGGCCCGAGCGGTACATCTGAATGTACGCGGGGTTCTCCGAGAACTTCTTCTCGTAGCGCTTGTGCAGCTCGAGCGCGTCGCGCGTCTCGGGCAGCAGGTTGTGCACGAACTCGATGTACGGGGCGTGGTGCTCTTTGTCGAACTGGTCGGTGCACGGGTGGCACACGATCATCGTGCCGCCCTTCTTCACGAGCGGCACCCCTTTGTAGAGGTTGAACAGGTACCCCTGCGCCATCACCTGCACGAGCAGTGGGTTCAGGAACGAGTTCACGTTGTACGGGCTGATGTACGGGATCCCCGTGACGAGGATGTCGGCCTGCCCCTTGATGGGCACGAGGTACTGCTCGTACGCCTTCGCGAGCGTGTGCTCGTGCACGGCCTCGGTCTCGCCGGCGAACACGCCGGTGAGCTCGTAGGGCGAGGGGATGCGCTGGAAGATCGCCTCGCGCGCGGGCTGGGGCACGCGGGACAGCGTGAACACGAGCGCCTTCAGCGCCGCGCGCTCGCTCGACGTGAGGTCGTCCTCGTTCTTGTGAAGGAACTCGAGCGGGCGATCGAACATGCGGTTGTTGATCGTGGTCTCGATCGTGAACACGTTGAGCTTCGCGTTCGCGATCTTGCCCATTCGCTCGACCGACCGCGCCAGGGCGGACGAGTCCGGATCCATGTACGAGTGGCACTTGCGCATGGTCTCGGGGTTGTGATGCGCCCGCAGGCTCTTGTACCCGCAGAGCCCCACCGCCACCGACTTGTGCCCGCCGTCCATCGGCACGAGGTTCAGGTTCACGTAAATGAGGAGATCGCTCTCCACCGCGGCGCGGTTCAGCTCGACCACCTCGCCGAGCTCGGTGGTGCCGATCTCGACCATGCCCTTCGGGTCTTCCGCGTCGTGGTTGTAGAGGCGGTCGGGGTAGTAGGCGTTGTAGATCTTGTCGCCGACGATGTGGCGGATCTCGGGGCCGGTCATGCGCCGGTGCACGGAGGTCGCGATGATCATCTCGATGTCCTCCACGCCGTGGTCGGCGAGGGTCTCGAGCACGATCGTGAGCACGCGCTCGCGCACGTCGGGCCGGCGCATGGGCGGCAGCGGCAGCGAGATGTCGTCGATCGCGATGACGACCTTCATGCCGGGCCGCAGCTTCGCGTGGAGCGGCGCCGAGTTGTACGGGTGGTTCAGCGCGTAGCGAATGGCGGCGTCCGGATCCTTCAGGCCCGCGAGCGGCGGCTTGGGGTAGAGCACGCGCGTGCCCGCGGGCATGTCCACTTCGATCAGGCGGTCCCCGGAGAAGATGGTGCGCGGGGCGCTGCGTCGATCGAGCGTGACGCACAGAGGGTGGCTCATGTGCCCGCGGTCTACCACGGGTCCCGTGGCCTGGCGATCCGAAGCGCTAGTAGTTCACGACGCACCGCACGTGCGCCTTGGTCACCGCGGGATCGACCAAGGAGATCTCCCCGGTCCCGAAATTGACCACGAAGACCTTTCCTTCCGGGGTCGCCGTCGACGTCCAGAAGTTCCCGCGCGGCGTGCCGGGGAAGGCGTTCGTGTCGATGTAAATGCGCTGCGGGAGACCCTTGTCGTCGTAAACGGTGGCGGGTTCGTTGTCGAGCAGCGTCGCGAGCTCACGCACCGAAGGAAGCCGGGTCGAGCAGACGATCTGGCTCAAGGATTGCTGCCCGGCGGGCACCGCCCGCGTCCACTGGAGGTGGGTCTTCGCGTCGGAAATCGTAATCTGCGTGGACAGGTACGCCTCGTATTGACCCGTCGGCGCGTCAGCGCGAACGAGCCCGGGGAGCAGCAAGAGGGCGGCGGCGGTCGCGGCGCGCCTCGTCATCGGATGCATAGCACCCCCAGAAACGCAGACCGCGTCAGCCTGACGGCGCCGGACTTGAAGTCCACGACCCAGAAATCGATCCCGCCGTCTCCGCGCAACGCGGTGGAGGTCCAATAGGCCGTCGGGTGACCGGCAACGAGGCCGTCGCTGGGCCGGACCTCCGGCCTCAGCATGAAGGCGCTACCGTCGGTGTCGCGCTGCGTGGAGTCGAGCAACATCAGCAGCTCGATGCGTGTGGGGACGCGGCCGCCGAGCTTGACGCAGTGGCTCTGTGCCTTGTCGAACGTCTGAACGACCTCGTCGTCGGGCGTGCGGAGCCAGGTGCTGGTGGTCTCGCTTGCGGCTGACGTTGACCACTGGAGGCTGACAGCCACGCCGCCATCGAACGATCCGCCGTCGACGAAGGCCGCTCCGACAGTGCCCGCCGAGACGTACGTCGGGTTGGCCACGGCCGCCGCGTCGACTCTGCCACCGTCGTAGTTTGGTACGCGGTACTTGGCCCAGTCGGAGCCGACCGAGCCGTCGGGCAGCGGCGGGCCCGCGTCGGCGTCGGCGTCGGCGTCGGCGTCGGCGTCGTGTCCCCCGTCGGGTTGGACGACGTCGGGCCCGACGCCATCCGGAGTGTCGACGTCCCCGGCGCCTCCATCGGTACAGAGGTCGGAAAACTCCGTGCAGTCTACAAATTTATCGAGCCCGATGAGGTTGCCGCACGCCCCAGCGCCGAGCGCCGCGAGCACACCCAACGTGAAGACGAGCCTAGAACGCGCCATGAAGCCCGGCCCCTGTCCCGTCGAAGTAAGGTGAAATTCGCCCCTGTTTGCCTACGCGCACGGTGCCAGGCGTGAGCAGCCCCACGACCCCCACGGCCGCGCCTACGCCCGCCACGACGAACCCGATGGTGCTGACGGTGGCCGCTCCGCGCGCCGTGGAGAGGTCCGAGGTCTCCGTGGCCGGGCAGCCAACCTTGGCGTCGCGGGCCGGCGTCTTGCAGTTCGCGTCGAGCGTGCTCGTCTTGCTCAGCGCGATGATGCCCGAGACCGAGCCGACGATGAGGCCCGCGGTGCCCACGCCGAAGCCGAGCGGCACGAGCGGTGAGACGGTCTTGCGCTCCTCGACGGGGGGCGGAGGCGGGGGCGGAGGCGGGCCACCGGCCTGCGAAACCTTGGTCGGCGCTTCCGGGGCGAGCTCCACGCTCTTCTTCTCGCCTTCGCCGAGCGTGGCCGAGACCGACGCCTCGGGGCCCTCGTCGATGCGCGCGGTGACCACGTGCTTGCCCGGGTTCACCTTGCGGCCCGCGGCGAGGGCGGCCTCGGGCACCTCCACGCCGTCCACCTTCACGTGCGCCGCGCGGTTCGGGGGCGTCTTCAGCACGACCAGCAGGGTCGCGACCTTGCCCTTCATGGCCTCGGCGAGCGTGTCGGCCTCGGCGCGGGCCTCGCGCGAGCGCCCCGTCTCGCCGAGCGCGATCGGCATGCGGCCGATCTCGAAGCACACGTCGCGCGCCTCGACCGGCTGACCGAGCTCCGCGTGGACCTTGGCGAGCTCGATGCCCGTGACGGGCGTGTGCGCCAGCACGTGCGCCGCCTTGAACTTCTCGAGCGCGCCGGCGAGGTCGCCCTTCGCGCGCAGCGCGCGGCCCGCGAGGAGCGCGCCACGGGCCGATTCGAGGTCGGACGCGCTCGGCGCGCCGTCCGCGAGCGCCGGCCGCGTGACCAGCGAGGCGCTGGCCAGCCCGAGCGCTACCGAAAGCGCTAGGCTCACGAATCTCCTTGGGAACTTTACGCTTTCACAGGAGCGGGTCATTGTTCGTCGCCGTGGGTCGTGGGGGCGCGGACGGGGCGCTGGACGGGGGCGGCGTCGCCGGGTGTCCCTTGAGCGTGACAGACTTAGCCGGTGTTGGCGCGGAGGTCGAGGGTGCGGCGTGCGGCGGCTCCGCAGAGAGCGCGACCAGGGCGGTCGAGGCCGGACCCGAGGCGTCGACGTGCGACGTCGCGATGGGCGCGCTCGTCGCCGCCGTCGTGGTCGTCGCGGTGGGATTTCCCCCGAGGCCCGTAGCGGTCGCGCCAGGCGACGCGCGTAGCGCGAGCGCACCAAGCAACCCCAGGACCAGGAGGCCCAGGCCCCCCACGGCCAGCGCGACCTTGCGCGAGCCGCTCGGGGGGGCGCTCAACGTCGTCGCGGACAGGCCGGGCGACGACGGCAGGCTGCCCGAGGGCACCTCGTGCGTCTTCGCGAACATCGCGGAGCTGCCGAGTGACCCCCCGGAGCTGGCCGCGGTGGGCACGGCGCCCGGCCCGGACCCCGGGGTGGGCGCAGACGTGGGCGCGGAGACGCGAGGACCGGAGCTGACCAGGAGCGGGCTCTGCCCCGCGAGCGCGGCGGCGAGGCCCTCGGACATTTCCCGCGCCGAGCCGTAGCGGTCGTCGATCTCGCGAGCGCAGGCCTTTTCGAACCACTCGTCGACCGTGGCCGGCAGGCTCGGGTTCTTCTCCGTGGGTCGCGGCCGCTCGCCCGCGTGGATTTGGAGGGCCAGCGCGCCGACCGAGTCGGCCTCGAAGGGGCGCACGCCCGTGAGCGCCTCGAAGGCCACCACGCCCACCGCCCAAAGGTCGGAGCGCGGGCCGATCTCTTTCGCGCCCACGATCTGCTCGGGGCTCATGTAGAAAGGCGAGCCCATCACCGTGCCGGTTCGTGTGGCGCTGTCGAGGCGCACCGAGTCGACGCCCTTCGCGATGCCGAAGTCGAGGAGCTTCACGAAGAACTCGCCGGCCTCGCCTTCGCTAAGGAAAATATTGTTGGGCTTGATGTCGCGGTGGACGATGCCCTTCACGTGGGCGCGGTCGAGGGCGCGGCTCAGCTGCGAGACCAGCGAGAGCACGGTCTGCGGCTCCATGCGCCGGTGGCGGTCGAGGTAGTCGCCGAGGTCCTCTCCCTCCAGCAGCTCCATCACGATGTACGGGAGTCCCTCCTTCGTGCAGCCGTGGTCGAACGTCTGCACCACGTGAGGGCTCTTCACCTGAGAGGCGGCGGCGGCCTCGCGCTCGAAGCGCGAGAGCGCGTCGGGGTTGGACGCGAGCTCCCCGAGGATGAACTTCACCACCACTTGCGTCCGCAGCGCCAGGTGCTCCGCCACCCACACCGCGCCCATTCCGCCCTCACTGAGAGGACGGGTGAGCCGAACGTTCGGCGTGACCATCATGCCGACTTGGGGCGTAGACAAGGGAAGGGCCTCGGCGAAGGGACGGGAAAAAAATGGAGAGGAGAGGTGCGGAAAGGATGCGCGACGAAGATACCGGAAGCAACTTCTTTGCCCGACCACAGCGGCGGCTTCTGCGCCTTGGCGGGGAAGTGTGCCAGGTGGCACGACCGCGGACCCTGACGCGCCGGTCCTACCCCGCTGGCCGCGCGAGAAGTGGGTGTTTTTTTGGTGGCCTGCCTCCGGGCACGCTCTATGCTTCCTGGAGGGCGTACCCGAAGAAAGGCCCGCACCATGCGCTCTGTCTCGCACCTCCTCGTGCTCGCGGCCCTCGGCGGTCTGGTCAGCTTCGGGTCGCTCCACTGCGGCGCCTCGGGCACCCCGGAGCCCGGTGGCGACGGTGGCGCCGACGCCGGCGCCACGCTTTCGGGGGACGCGGGCCCCGAAGGTTCGACGGAACGGGGGCCCGACGTCCCCCCCAGCACGAACGCGGGCCTGGAGGCCGGCACGCTGACCCCCGGCCCCCTGGTCGAGAGCAACCTCCTCGTCCTCGCGAACGGCTCGAACCTCCCCGCCTTTCGGCTCTGCCCCGCCGTCGCGCCAGGCGTCGTCGCGAGCGACTCACTCGCTCGACCTATCCCCGAGGTGCTCATGCCGGGGTCGAGCCTGGAGGGTGTACCCGAGCGTGGCGCGGTCGGGATAGCGCCCCCCGCAGCGATGTTCGGCACGACGTCCGTCGTGGTGCTCTGGATCGATGAAAAGACCAAGGCCCACCCTGGGCTGATCTCGGGGACCTGCGAGACGCTGTCGTGCGTCGGCGGTGGGTCGGGTTGTCTCGACGACGGCACCGGGCCCGAACCCCGCGAACCCCGCGTCACCGTCGTGGACCTGCCGAACGACGCCGCCTTGGACAAGAAGGGGATCCTCGTCCTGAAGGGGGCCACCCGGGCCACGGCCAGGTTCGAGACGCGGACGCCCAGGCAGTCCACCAACGCCACGGTGGGCAAGCTCGACGTGCAGCTCTTTGACGAGGCCAACTTCGGCCGGGGGGTGACGTTCCAGGGGACCGCCATCGATGGGAGCGTCGCCGGCGGCATTCCCTACTCCGGCTTTGGTGGCGCCTTCGTGGCCGGCACGCACCGCGAGACGATGCTCGAGGTGCACGGCAACTCCGCTCCGCGGCGGCCGGTGGTCGATTTCTACGCGAACCCGGGCCTCTTCGCGTTGTTCTTGCTCGGCGCGCCGGGCGACCTCACGTTCGTGGCGGTACCCACCCATCGATGAGCCCACGGAAGCGCACAGTCCTGTCCGTGCTCTTGGGCGTCGCCGCCAGCGCCGCCGCGCTCCACGCGCTGTCCTGCAGCGTGAGCGCCGCTGGCCTCGATGGCGGCCCTGAGCCCCCCCGCCCTGTCGATGGGGCGACGCTGCCGGACGCTGGCCCCGAAGTCTTCGAGCCGCCAGCGCCGACGTTCGCGCGTGGCGCGGTCGTGCTCATCCACGGGCACGACACGCTGCCCGCGTTTCGCCTGTGCCCCGCGGCGAGCGCGCGGGCCACCGTGTCGGACGGCACCATGGCCCCCATCCCTACCGCGCGCATGCCCGGCGCGAGCCTCGCGGGCCTCGACGCGCGCGGCGCGGTGCGCCTCGACGCGCCACCCGAGTTCGACGGGCGCGACTTCGTGCTCCTCCTCCTCGACGAGGACACCAAGAAGAACGAGTCCCTCGTCTCGGGCGCGTGCTCGTCCCTCGCGTGCGACGGCGACAGCGGCACCGGCTGCCTGCCCGCCACGAAGCGCGTCGCGCTGCGTCTGCCGGATCCGGGTCTGCTCACCAAGCCGGGGGCCGTGCTCGCGGTGCGGGGCACGTCCAACACCGACGTGCAGATCGATGTGCGTGTGGCGCTCTCCAACGGCCTGCGCAGCGGCCACCTGAACCTGCAGCTCGTGAACGTCTCCGACTACGCGGGGCCCGTCACCTACGAGGTGAGCGAGCCGCTGGACGATGGCGGCCTCGCGACCCGCAGCACGACGCTCTCCTCGATGTCGCTGACCCCCGTCTTTCGGACCTCCTATGGCGACCGCCTGAAGGCCGGCGCCCACGAGGAGTCCCTCGTGGAAATCCACGAACAGTCCGACCCCACGGTGCCCATCGTCGCGCACTTTGCCGCGGGCGGCCCTTACGCGCTCGTGCTCGTCGGGGCGCAGGCGAACGCGTCTAAACCTTTGAAATTCATCGCCCTTCCGCTGCTTTGAGGTGCCCAGTGTCCCACGGGATGCCCCGCTCGACCCTCCTGCCCTGGCTCGTGCTCGCGGCCCTCGCGCCCGCCGCGCTGCACTGCGGGCAAGCGAGCGAGAGCGCGAGCTTCAGCGCGCCCGAGCGCGTCGGCACCCCGGCGGACTCGAGCGGCCCGGACGGGGCCTCGAGCGTGACGCTGCCCGGCCCTCCGACCTCTGGCGGCAGCCAGGACGTGGACGCCGGTCCGCGGCCGCCGCCGCCGCCGCCTGTCGGCGTGCTGCTCGTGCACGCCCACGCCACGCTCCCCGCGTTTCGCGTGTGCCCGGCCGCGCCGGGTGCCACGCCCGCGGCCCCCTTGAGCGCCGATCCGAGCGCGCCCATTCCCTCCACGTTGATGCCCAGGTCCAACCTGGCGGGCGTCGACGTCCAGAGCGCCGTGTTCATGGCGAAGGACCCCGGGTACGACTCTGTGCGCAAGATCGTGCTCGTGCTGCTGAACGAGGCGACGAAAGGGAACGAAGGGCTCTCTCCGGGTCGTGCTCGGCCGTGGCGTGTGGGGGGACCGGCTGCGTGGGCTCGGCGAACCTCCGGCTCGTCGACCTCCCCGACGAGGGCCTCTTCGGCAAGGACGGGACCATCTTGACGCTCACGGGCGCGAGCGACACCGACCTCCGATTCACCACGGGGAAGATGGTGGCCAGCGATGGCGGCGGCCCCGGGCGTCTCTCGGCGCAGCTCGTGAACGAGTCGACCTTCCGGGGTGGAGTGACGTTACGGTCGCAGGGCACGGCGGTCCCCGTCGACCCGGGCGCTGCGCGGTCGCTCACCTACGCCGACTTCGGGGCGGAGGTCGTCGCCGGCACCCACCGGCAGTCGTTGCTCGACCTGTACGAGGGGGCGGCGCCAAGCAAGCCCCCTGCGGCGTTCTACGCGCCTCCACTCGCGCTCGTGCTGGTCGGCGCGGCCGCGGGCCCGCGCCCGCTCAAGTTCTTGGCGGTCCCGCTGACCTTGTAGAGCGCGCAGACGCGACGGGATTCGTCCCGTGGAGCCACGCCGCCACGCTCAGCTCGCTTGCCGGCGCTTCTGGTCGAGGCGGATCACCGGCCAGCCGTAGGCCTCCGCGAGGCGCGCGAGCTTGCCGTCGGGGTTGACCGCCGCGGGGTGGCCCACCACGCTCAGCATGGGCACGTCCGAGTAGCTGTCGGAGTAGGCGAAGCACTCACCCAGGTCGACGTTCGTCTCGCGCGCGTGCTCGCGTATGAGCCGCGCCTTCTCCGGGCCGGCGACGACCGGGCGCAAGAGCCTCCCGGTGGCGAAGCCGTCCTTGATCTCGAGCCGGTTCGCGATGACGTGCGTCGCGCCGAGGTGCGTGGCGAGCCGGTCCATCAGAAAGTCGAGCGCTCCCGAGACGATGACCACCTCGTGCCCCTCGTCGCGGCAGCGCGCCACGAGGTCCTTCGCCGAGGGGTAGAGCGCGGGCTTGACGACCGCCTCGAACGCGTCGTCGGCGAGGAGCAGCAGCCGGTCGCGCGACATGCCCTCGTAGCTCGAGAACAGCGCCTCGTTGAAGAGCCGGCGGTCCTTCCACTCGGCGAACGCCATCTCCGGAGCGCGCACGACGGCCTTCGCCACCTTCAGGAAGCTGCGGAACGGCGTCCGCTGGTTCAAGAGGTAGTAGACGGTGGGATGGATGAGGTTCGTGCGGAGGAGGGTCCCGTCCACGTCGAAGTAGCTGGTTTTCTGCGACACTCCGCCCTTTCTTCAAGAAGCGGGCGCCTTTGTCAACGTGGCTGACGCGCGGGCCTCAGCGAGCGGCCGCCCACAGCTCGGCCAGCCGGGCCACGGCGCGCCCCACGTCGGGCGACGCCTCGGCGAACGACGCCATGGGGCAGGTGCGCGCCGCCACGAGCCCGGGCACGGTGTCGAGCGAGTACGCTTTGGGATCGAGGTCGTCGCGCACCTCGTCCCACGTGAGCGGCATCGAGACCGTGGCCTCGGGCACCGCGCGGAGAGAGTACGGCGCCACCAGCGTACGCGTGGGCCCCGTCTGCACCGTGTCCACGTACACCCTCGGGCCCCGCTTCGCGGGCAGCCGCTCCATGGTGGCGAGATCGGGCCGGCGATGCACGAGCAGCCGCCCCAAGATCTCCACGAGCGCGCGCGCCGTGTCGTAGCCGTGCCCCGCGCCGAGCGGCGCGAGCACGTGCAGCCCGGTCTGGCCCGAGGTCTTCGGGTACCCCGCGAGGCCGATCGCGTCGAGGATCGCGCGCAGCTCGAGCGCGAGCGCGACCGCGGCCGGCAGGCTCGCGAGCTTGACGTCGAAGTCGAGCGCCACGTAGTCGCACATGGCGAGCGAAGCGGCCCTGCACGAGAAGACGTGGATCGGGAGCACCCCGAGGTTCGCCACGTAGAGCAGGCTCTCGAGGTCGTCGAGCAGAAACCCGCGCTTCGGCCGCTCGGGCTCCTCTTCGTCTTTGAACGCGACGGTGCGCATCCACGAGGGCATCTGCGGCGGCACGTTCCACTGAAAGAAGTGCTTGCCGTGCACGCCGTCGGGGTACCGCACGACCGTGACCGGGCGGCCGCGCACGTGCGGCAGCAGCGCGCCCGCCACGGATCGGTAGTAGGCGATCACGCGCCCCTTCGTGGCGCCGAGCTCCGGGAAATACACCTTCTGCGGGTTCGTGATCCGAACCTCCCGGAGGGCCGCCTTCGGGCTCCCGTGGTCCACCCGCGCGATCTCGGGCGTCGGCCCCTCCGAGACGCGCAACGTCTCCTCGCCGGGCGCCGCGGGGAGCGTCGCGCGCCGGTGACGCACGAGCAGCCGACGCAGCCCGAGGGAGCGCGCGAGGTCGCGCGCGGCGCGCCACGGCCCCGGCAGGAGTGTGCTCACCTGCACGAAGCCCTCGCCGGCCGCGAGCTCGCAGAGCAGCGCGCGTCGCGCCTCGTACGGCGCCGCCCCCAGCCACGCGCCGTCCAGCGAGACCAGATCTTGCGCCACGAGCGTGACCGGCGCCTCGAGCGTGGCGCGGTGCGCCTCGCCCTTCACGATCTCTGCGGCGCGAGCGGCCAGTCGCGGCAGGCTGGGGAGCCCGGCCGCGTCAAAGGTGACGACCGTGCCGTCGAGCGCGAAGCGCTCCGCCGGCAAGGCCCGCGCGGCCCGCACGAGCTCTGGGTAGAATGCCGAGAGATCTCGCATGGTTGGGTCGCCGTGCTCGACCAGGATGACGCGGTCTCCGTCGCGCTCGACGCGCGCGCGGAGCCCGTCGAGATCGGGCTCGAACGCTCGCTCGTTGGGGGCGTCCCCCGGCAACTCGGAGAGCCCGCTCCGCTCGACCGGGGGCGTGAACGGCGATGCGCACGCGTCGGCGCCGCCCGCGATGGAGCGCGCGATCGTGGAGAGGCGCCCGGCGGTGAGATCCCGCGCCTCGAGCTCGCCCACGCGGAGCCCCGAGAGCACCGAGCGATCGCGGGCCTCGATGTCGTCGGTCTCGCTCGCGTACGCGTCGCGCTTCTTGAAGAACAGCCACGCAGCCGCGTCCTCTTCGCGCATCGGGCGCCCGGCGGACCTTCCGAGCTTCACGAGCGCCCATCGGCCGCGGAGCTTGCGACCCGAGAACACCATGTCGAGCTTCCCCACCACGAGGCCGCGTTCGCTCGGGCCCTCGAGGTACCTCACGGTGCCGCGATCCCAGACGATCATGGGCCCGCCCCCGTAGTTGCCCTCGGGGATCACGTCCTCGAAGTCGAGGTACTCGAGCGGGTGGTCCTCGGTGTGGATCGCGAGCCGCTTCTCCGTGGGATCGAGGCACGGCCCCTTCGGCACCGCGAAGCTCGCCAGCACACCGTTGGCCTCGACGCGAAGATCGTAGTGGCGACGCGTGGCGTCGTGCAGGTGCACGACGAACGCGCCGACGAGCGTGCCGCCGGCCTCGCCGCGCGCGGCGTCGCCGAACGGCTCGTTGGTCGTGGCCGGATCGCGCTTCTCCTCGTACGTGCGGGGCTTGGCCACGCGTGGAGTATGCACGTGACGCGGCGCCCCGACACGACACACCCGACGTCCGGCGCGGCGCCGGCGGGCGGGTGCGAAGCGAAGCCGCGTCATGGGCCCCGCGCCGCGAACGCGGGGTTGCGACCGCGAGGTCAACCCCGCGGAATCACGCACGGCACGACCATTGCTTACTGCTAAGGCCATGACCCAGACCTCGAAGCAAGAATCGAAGGACCTCCCCGTTCACCAAGAAAATCAACGCGTTGCGCAACGGCATGATGACGTCGTGCGTCTACTCTCCTCGGACGAGCTCGCCGAGGCCTCCGACTTCTACGATCGCGTGCCCTGCACCGACTGACCGCCGTGTAGCGCGCGCTGAGCGCTTCGATTTCCCGCGCGCTCCGGTCACTCGGGGATCGCCGCGGGGAGGAACGAAGCCTCCACGCGGCGGTAGTCGACCTCGACGTCGAGCCGCGCGAGCACGGAATAGAAGCCGAACTGGAGGCGGTTCATGAAGAGCATCTCGCGCGGCATCGTGAACACCTCGCTGTCCTTGGCCCCGCGCACGCTCTTGCCGAGCGCGTGCATCTCGGTGACGAGCGCCGCCGCGTAGCCGCGCGTGAGGCGGTACGGAGAGTCAAAGAGGGGCTCGAAGCACCGTCGTGAGTAGGCGATCGACAGGTCCTCCATGAGGCCGGGGCGCGAAGCGAGCAGCTCCCGCGCGCACCGCCGGAAGCCCGCCTCGTCGCCCGCGCACGCCGCCTGGTGGAGAGCGACGGCGCGCGCGCGCATGGGCGGCGGGATGACCTGCACGCAGCCGTAGTCGAGGAATGTGATCGCGCCGTCATCGTGGAACACGTAGTTGCCCGGGTGCGGGTCTGCGTTGAACATTCCGCCGGCCAGGTTTCCCTTGAAGACGAAGCGCCACAGCGTCTCCGCCCACGCGCGGCGCGCCTCGACCGGCGCGTCACAGGCGTCTTCGAAGGAGCCCCCGGTCACGAGCTCGGTGGTGAGCACGCTCTGCCGCGAGCGCTCGGGCACGAGGACGGGCACCTTCACACGCGGATCGCCGTCGTGGACCGCCGCGAAGTGCGCGATACGGCTCGCCTCCAGCTCGTAGTCCAGCTCCTCGCGGAAGCGTTCGCGGAGCGTCTCGAGGTGCCCGCGCGAGTCGAACCGCCGCGCGCCGCCGAGCGCGGCGAACGTCTCGAGCACGCCGGCGCTCGCCAGATCGCTCTCGACCGCCTGGCGCACGTTGGGGTGCTGCACCTTGACCGCGACCACTCGCCCGTCGTGGAGCGTCGCGCGGTGGACCTGCCCGATCGACGCGCTGGCGATCGGCGTATCCTCCCAGGCCGCGAAGAGCCGGTCGATCGGCGCGTCGAGCTCGGCCTCGACCACCCCGCGGATCTCCGCGGCCGACGAGCGGGGAGCCTGCGATCTCAGCGCGCGGAGCGAGGCCTCGTAGGCGTCGCGCTGCCCCTCGGGGACCAGGCCGTCCACATAGCTCGCCATTTGTCCCACCTTGGCGGCGAGCCCGCGGAGGTTGCCCAGCACCTCGGCGGCCTTCTCGGCGGCCCCCGCGCCGTCGTCGCCCCGCAGCGCGCTGGCGCCGGTCCGCACGCCCAGGCTCGCGAGCCGTGCGAGTCGAGAGAGCCGCGATCCTGGGAGTTTGGCTGGTTTTTCGGCGCTCACGGTCTTCCCTTGGGTCGCCGGGTCGGGGCGGCCTCTCCCAGAGGGTAGCGTGTCTCGCGCGCGCCGCGGGGTTCCTCGTGGCCGGCCGCGTGTGCTACGCCAGAGCCGTGAACGAGAGCGCCAACGACCCGGTGATCGAACGCCTGATTGCGCTGGTCCGTCGTGAGCTGGGGGCCGACGACGTGCGCGTGCTCGACGTCGCCGCCGCCGAGCCCGAAGCTCCCAACGCCCTCGTGACCACGCTCCCGGACGGCCGACACCTCGTCGCTTCGTTCGTGGTGGTGCCGCACGACCGCGCGGCGCTCGCGCGGCGGCTCGACATGCTCGCGAGCACGTTCGCCGCGTCCCTCGAGCACCTGCCCGCGACAGGGGGGCGCGCGCCGGTGTCGCTGCCCGACGAGCTGCGCGCGCTGGCCACGCGGTCGGCCGCGCTCGACGTCCTGGTGATCGACGCCCGGTCGCCGGTGGTGTGGGCGAGCGCCCTCGCGAGGGAGAGCGCGCCGCGGGCCGATCTCTCCCGCCGCCAGCTCATCGACCCGGACACCCTCGCCGCCGACAACACCGACGTCGTGTTCGCGATCGAGCGCTCGGCGGCCCGAGAGCGCGGCGCGGCCGGGCTCGACCCCAGCGAAGACACCCGCCGCCTCGAGGTCGGCGGTCGCGCCGTCGACCGCGCGCGGCTGCTGGCGGAGACCGCCCAGGTGAACCGAGGGCACCACCTCCGCCACGTCGAGTCCACGGAGGAGCACGGGCTCTATGTGGTCTCCTTCCTTGGCATCTACCTCTTGGTGCTCGCCTTCGACGGGCCCTTCGACGAGCTGCGCGCGGAGCGGTCGGCCTCAGAGGCGCTCCCGGTCATCGAGCGGCTCGTCGAGGTCCTGCCACCGCACGATCCCGAGCCGGAGCCGATGGGCGGCGTCGGCAGCGTCATCTCGTTCCGCCGCCGCCGCTGATCCCGCGAGGACCTGCCGCCGCCGTTCACTTCGCGGCTGCCGTCACCACGGGAACCACTCGCGCGGGACGCGCTGCCACGCGGTCGGGCGGCGCGCATCGCCCTCGGGGAGGACGAGCGAGCCCACGAACTCGGCGTGCTCGTAGACGCTGCCGATCGACCGCGAGATGCTGTCGAGATCGGTGTCGCTCACGACGCCGTTGCTGGTGGCCTTGTAAAACTGCACCGTGATGCGGATCGGGAAGCGGGTGTCACGCTCGAGGCGCAGACCCCGACCCTCGTTGTAGGGGCCGAGGTTGGGCCCGTGGCCGAGCACGGCCTGCTCGACGTCGCTGCGGCGCTCCGCACCGTCCGCGGAGGCACCCTTCGCAGGCGCCGCGGCGGCAGGCGCGGCCCCGCCGCCCATCGCACCCAGGCCGCCCGTGCCGGGCGGGCCCCAGGCTCGCCGTGGCTGCGCGTGCACGAGCGGCACCTGCACGAGGAAGAGCACGTCGGCGCCCTTCGCGAGGGCGGACTTGTCGTCTTCGGTCTTCGGGCCGCCCTGCGCGGCGATGCGCTGCGCGACGTCGGACTTGCGCTCGGCGGTGAAGGCCGCGCGCTGGCCAAGGTTGTTGAAGTAGAGTTCTTGCCCCCAGCCGGCCGCGGTCGAGTCCTCCGGTCGGTTCTCGATGACGCTCACGCTCGTGCCCTGCCGGGTGACGAGGAGCGTCAGCACCGCCGGCGCGCCCATGGACGACTGGTAGTTGAAGAGCACGGGGTTGAACTCGGCCTTCCCCGTCTTGGGGATGGGGAGGAACACGGCCTGGGCGCTCACGAGGAAGTGAGAGTCGCGCCCCGCGAGCAGGTTCCCGCTCCCCTGGAGGCTCGACGGCATGCTCACGAAGCCGCGGAGGTTCTGGAGCACCTCGCGAAGGGGCACGCTCGCGAGCGTCCCGGCCTTCTCGTTGCCCACCCGCACGAAGAACTTGTCGGCGGGCACGTCGCCCGTGCGGTCGGAGAAGTTCGGGAACCGGACCACCGGCATCACGGCGCCGCCGAACCCGCCCCGCGCGTCGCGCGTGCGGACTTGGAGTGATAGATCGGAGATATTGGGGCCGACCGACGATCCCACGGATCGCCCCGTGTCCTCCCAGGCGACGTTCACGACCGAGAGTCCGCGCCGCGCGACCCGCGCGCGCAGGTCCGAGTCGTTCGGCATCGCGACCACCTTCTGGATCGTCGCGGAGAGCTCCTCCTCCGAGGTGCGGTCGCGAATGCCCCACTCGCCGGGCTCCGCGGTCGGGGTGCCCGTCGCGAGCGGGAGCGGGTTATTGCCCGCGGTCGCGCTCGTGGTGGCGGTGTTCGTGGTGGGCGCGGGCGGCGCCTGCACGACGATGATCCGCTCGCCGCACCCGGGGAGCGCGGCGGACGCGAGCGTGGCGGTGGCGGCGAGGAGGGTGGCGAGACCGGCGTATTTCATCGAAGTCCTTGGGGGCGCGCGAGCGCGGAGCGCGCGATCGTGCGGGCGGGTGGGGTAGGCGGTGGGCGAAGGCTCGAGGCGCGAGGGCGCGCCGCTCGGGGCGGCGGCGGGAGTGTCCGTCAAACGCGCGGGCGAGTGGAAGGATCTGACGTTGACCCCACCTCGGCTCAGGTGTTCACTTCGGCCATGTCCAACTCCGCCACCTCCCTCAAGGGCAAGACGCTCTTCATCACCGGCGCGAGCCGCGGCATCGGCAAGGCGATCGGGCTCCGCGCGGCGCGCGACGGCGCGAACGTGGTCATCGCCGCCAAGACCGCGGAGCCCCACCCGAAGCTGCCCGGCACCGTCTACACGGCGGCCCAGGAGATGGAGAAGGCCGGTGGCAAGGCGCTCGCCTGCCTGGTCGACGTGCGCGACGAGGCGCAAATTGCGGAGGCGGTGCAGAAGGCCGTCGACACCTTCGGGGGCATCGACATCCTCGTGAACAACGCGAGCGCCATCAGCCTCACCGGCACCCTCGAGACGCCCATGAAGCGCTTCGACCTCATGCACGGGGTGAACACTCGCGGCACGTTCGCCTGCTCGCAGGCCTGCATTCCCCACCTCGCCAAGGCCGAGAACCCGCACATCCTGAACTTGTCGCCTCCGCTCAACATGGAGGCCAAGTGGTTCGCGCCGCACGTGGCGTACACGATGGCGAAGTTCGGCATGAGCCTCTGCGTCCTCGGCATGGCCGAGGAGCTCCGTGGCAAGCGCATCGCCGTGAACGCGCTCTGGCCTCGCACGGTGATCGCGACCGCGGCGGTTCAGAACCTGCTCGGCGGCGACGACACGATGCGCGGCAGCCGCACGGCGGAGATCATGGCCGACGCGGCGCACGTCATTCTCACTCGAAAGAGCACCGACTTCAGCGTCCAGTTCTTCGTCGACGACGACGTGCTCGCCTCCGTAGGGATCACCGATCTCTCGAAGTACGCGTCGGTGCCCGGCGCCGAGCTCATTCCCGATTTCTTCGTCTAGATCAGCGGCCCAATCGTCGCCCAAGACGCGGCCCGAGCTCGCCGCCGCCGCGCGCGGCATGCTCTCCTCTCGCGCGCGCCGAGGCGGTCCGCCGTGAGCTGGCGCGGCAGGTACGACATCCCCGCCCTAAAACGACCCCCCGGCCGAAATACTCCTTGAAGCTCGTTGTTCTTGAGGGAAGATGCCTCTCGCTGAGGCTGCACCTGACGATTCCACACAAGGATCCCTGACCCATGATGCGCACCAACCAAGACCCCGCGACCGGCGAGGGCTCGCGCGAGCGGCGCGGAGGCACCGCCGAACCCGGGGGCGATCTCGATCGGCGAGGCTTGCACCTCGCGTTCACCGACGCGCTGCGTGACATCCTTCGGTGGGAAGCCACCCGCACCCGCGCCGCTCGCCACTGAGCGCGAGCCCTGCTACAGAGGCCCCATGCGTGGTTTTCCGGGCGAACGCCCCCTCGCTGTCTGGGCAAGAGCAGGCGTAGCCGCCTTCGCAGGGGTCGTCTCGGTCGCGGGCTGCGCCGTGGGTATCGTGGACGACTCTCCTCCCGACGGCCCCAGCGAGGTTGACGGCGCGGTCCCCACGGAGGCGGGCACCGGCACGGACACGGGCGCGCTGCCCGACGCCCGCGTCGACGCCGCGGTGAAGGACGTAGTCGCGCCGCCTCCGGACGTGGTGCTCCCGGTCGATACGGGCCCGCCGCCGGACGCCGGTGGCTGCACGAACAAGATCGTCATCAACGAAGTCCAGACCGAGGGGACGGCCGCGGACAACGAGTTCGTGGAGCTCTTCAACCCTACGCCCTGCGAGGTGCTCCTCGAGGGCTGGTCGCTCAAGTACAGCGCGGTCAGCGGCAACACGCCCTCCACCTTCTTCACCGGCCTCTCCAGCCACAAGTTGCTGTCCGGTGGCTACTTCGTCGTGGCGCACACGTCCTTCTCCGGGGCGAAGAACGCGACCTACTCGGCCGGCAAGCTCGCCGCCGACGACGGTCAGGTAGGGCTGTTCGACAAGCTCGACGACAAGGTCGACGCGGTCGGCTACGGCACCATCGCGGCGGGCAACCGCGTGCTCACGGAGTCCAACCCAGCGCCGAGCCCTGGCGGCACGGGCAAGTCGGTGCAGCGCGTGCCGAACGGCGCCGACACGAACAACAACCAGGCCGATTTTCGCTCGGCCAACTCCACGCCAAACGCGGCTAATTAGCTGAAGTTAAAGAGAAAACCTGGCCGGCGACTCACTCCTTCGTCGCGCCGGCGCAGGGCGGCGACGCGAGCGCGATGGGGCTCGCGGACCACTCCGCGGGTGTACGCGCGGTGATGGTGAGCGCGTGGAGGCCGCTCTGGAGCTCTGCTTTGAGCGCGCCGTACACGAGCTGGTGGCGCTGGACGCCGCTCTTGGCCGCGAACGCGGGCGCCACGACCACCACCTTGAAGTGGGACTCGGCGCCCGGCTTCACGGCGTGGTTGTGGCTCTCGTCGATGACCTCGAGGTGGGTCGGGCCGAACGCCTGGGTCAGCGTGGTCTCGATGCGTGTGCGCCGCTGCATGCGCCCATTCTAGCACGCACTGGCGCCCGCCCCGCGCCCGCCCGCGCCCGGCCTCAGCTGTCGAGGTAGGTGCGCAGGCGGCGGTGCTCGGACGGCAGGCGGAGCTTGCGCAGGGCCTTGGTCTCGATCTGGCGGATTCGCTCGCGCGTGAGGGCGAACGACTCGCCGACCTCCTCGAGGGTGTGATCGCGCGGCTCGTCGATGCCGAAGCGGAGACGAAGGATCTTCTCCTCGCGAGGCGTAAGCGTCTTCAGGAGCTGCCGAGTCTGCTCGTGAAAGCGCATCCTGGCGTACGCGTCGTCGGGGGAGTGGGTGCCGTCGTCCGCGATGAACTCGCCCACGCTCGCCTCGCCCTCGGCCCCGACCGGGGTCTCGAGGCTGATGGGTTCCCGGGCGATGCGGAGCACCGCGCGCACCTTGTCGAGCGGCAGCCCCGTGCTCTCGGAGAGCTCCTCCGGGGTGGCCTCACGGCCGTACTCCTGGAGCAGCGATCGGCTCGTGCGAGTGAGCTTCTGCAGGTTCTCGAACATGTGAACCGGCACTCGGATGGTGCGGCCCTGGTCGGCGATGGCCCGCGAGATCGACTGGCGCACCCACCACGTGGCGTACGTGGAGAACTTGTAGCCGCGCTTGTACTCGAACTTGTCGACCGCGCGCATGAGGCCGATGTTGCCCTCCTGCACCAGATCGAGGAGCTGCAGCCCGCGGCTCGTGTGCTTCTTGGCGAGCGAGACCACGAGGCGCAGGTTCGCCTCGACGAGCTGGCCCTTCGCGAGCTCCGCCTTTCGCCGGCTCGCGCTGAGGTCGGCGAGCGTGCGGCGGAGCTGCTTCTTCGCGGTGGCCGAGCCGGTGCCCTGGACGAGCGCGCGCAGTCGCCGAGCGATTCGGGCGACGACGGTCTGGTCGAGGCGCACGGTCTGGAGGGCGACGAGCACCTTCGCGCGCGCCTTGGCGAGCTCGCCGCGGCCCGAGTTCACGTAGAGGTCGAGGAACGGTCGCTCGAGCAGCCGCGCCGTGCGCTTGATGGCGGCGTCGTCGAAGGCCTCTTCCTCCTCCACGTTGCGGAGCACGTCGCGCAGCTTGAGGCGACCCTTCTCCAACGACTGGCCGATCGCCGCGAGCTCGCGCGAGGCGGCCTCCGAGTCGAGGATGGACTCCACGGTGGACCGCTCGCCCTCTTCGATCTGCATCGCGAGCTCGACCTCGCCCTCGCGGGTGAGGAGAGGGACCCTCGCCATGCGACGAAAGTAGAGATCGACGGCCTCGGCGCCCTCGCTCGGTGAGGGCGGGGCAGAGATGGTGGTGGTGGACATGACGGAGGCTTTCTGCTGCTTTTTCAAGTCGTTACTCCACGAGCGAGCGGGGAGGTGCCCGGGTCTTGCGAGAGAGAACCCGGGGCCGCCCACCCATCTTGGGCCAATCGTGCGGAGAGGCCAGGACGCCAAGACCGCTTCGGACCATAACCACGTTTGAACAACGCGCTCGATCTGCCGAACCTTCCCGGAATCGTGCGCACGACCTCGGCCTGCCTCGAGCGCGCCCGTGCTCGCTCCGATGCACGAAACGCCGCGTACGTTCGCCTCCATCGCGCGGCCGCACGAAACTGTGACGCGGAGGGCGCCAGGGCGTGGCTACGTGCGCGGCAAGGGCCCGGCGAGCTTGGCTGTCTGCTCGCGCGCCATGGCGAGCCGGTCGAGGTACGTGCTGCGGGGGATCTCCTCGCAGCCGAGCGACGCGAGGTGGGGGTTCATGACTTGCACGTCGAACAGCGTGAATCCGCCGGCGCGGAGCAGCTCTACCAGGCTGGCGAACGCGAGCTTGGAGCAGTCGGTCTCCCGGTGGAACATCGACTCGCCGGCGAACGCGCCCCCGATCGCGATGCCGTAAATGCCTCCCACGAGCCGCCGCGGCGTCACGCGCGTGTCCCATACCTCGACGCTATGGGCCCAGCCGAGCTCGTGGAGGCGCACGTAGCCCTCGAGGAGCGCCGGGGTGATCCAGGTGCCGGTCTCGGCGCGGGTCTCGCCGCACGCGCCGATCGTCTCCCGGAAGGCCTCGTCCAGTGTCACCAAGTAAGGGTGGTGGCGGAGGGTTCGGCGCAGGCTCCGCGACCAGTGCGGCGGACGGTCGAGCGGGAAAATCGCGCGAGGGTTCGGCGAGAACCAGAGCACCATCGGATCGCCGGTGGGGGAGGTGTGCGGCCACGGAAACACGCCGCTCCGGTACGCGTGCAACACCGTAAATGGTCGAAAGTCTTCGCCTATCGCTGCGACCTCGCGTCGCCCCAGCCGGCGGGGATCCGGGAACGCGATGGCGGTTCGCTCCGGCTCGACGGGCGGGTACGGAGGCGTGGGGGACACGGGCCTGAGGAGTAGCACGGCTCCACGGGCAAGCTCGAAGGGCCGAGTGGGGACCGGCTCGCAGCCGCGAGACCTCCTCCGCCCGCCCCTCGGCTAAGCGGCTGGCGCGGTGGTCTCACGCTCGCGGTCCGGCCCCCACTCGGGCCCTCGCGGCATGTCCTACGCCACCGCGCCGCGGGCCTTCCCCGGCCGCGACGATTTTTTCTGAGGTCGCGCGTGAGCTCTAGCGCGTGAGCCCGGGAAAAAGCGCGAGCTCCTGCGGTGCGGTGCCTACGGAGGGCCTCGACAGCGGGTCCCACTCGGGCGAGAGCGAGGCGGACTTCGAGAACGGCGCGAGGTCGGCCCCGAGCCCGACCATGGCCGCGCCGGACTCCCGGACGACCGAGATGCTCGCGAGGAGGCCTTTCTTCACGAGGCCGAGATGGGTCACGACCTTCGGGTTCGTGAGCGAAGCCGGCGCACCGGCCACGAGCTTCTCGCCGGCGGTGACGAGGCTGGCGGACTTCGCCGCCATCTGGGGGACCAGCGTACCGAGGACGACGCTCATGTCGGCGAGGCCCGTGAGCTTGGTCTTGGCCTGCGGGTTCATTCCGCTCGCCTTCGAGACGGCCGCTTTCAGATCGGCCCCCGGCGAGAGCTTCTCCTTCGTGGCGCGTCCCGCGAACTGCCGCATGTGAGAGGTCGTCTGGGTGGCCTGCCAGGTGAGCGCGTGGAGCTCCTGGGCGGTGCGGAAGAACTCGTCGTACGACTCCACCCCGAGCCGCACGTACTCGAAATCCTCCTTCTCGCCGCTCTCGGTCTTGGCGCCCAGGAGGAAGTTCGTGTCGGCGCTGGCCTCGAAGCGCTCGAGCCCGGGCCCGAGGTCGCGGAGCTTCACCTTGCCGGGTGGGGGCACGTCGGTGAGCTGCTTGGCGAGCTTGGTCGTGAGGTGTCCCAGTTCTGCGCCGGCCCTCGCGAGCTCACCCGGGAGCTGGTCGAGCGTGCCCTCCCAGTCGCGGCTCGTGTGCTCGAGCTTTCCGTCGGCGCCCACCATCGTGGTCTCGGTGTGCATATGAACGGGGATCGCGGCGCAGCCGAGCGCGCTGGTCGCGAGGACGATCGGGGCGAAGAGCTTCACGGCACGCATGGGGAGAGTCTACCCAAGAACCGCTCCGCGAAGCGCGGGGAGTGTGCACTTCGCCGCCGATCGCAGCGTGAGCGCTCAGCGCCTCAGCGAGTAGACGAAGCTCGGCTTCGGCTCGCGCAGGGCGCGCTCCGCGATGATGGCGTGGAGCGGGATCGCGGGGCCGCGGAACGGCCCGGCGTGCTGACGCACGAGGCGCTCTCCCGCGGCCTTGTCGCCCCGGGCCTTCACGCCCGCCACTTCGCGCATGAGGGCGAGCGCGGCGTCGGGGAACTTCTTGAGATCGATGGAGAAACAGCCGGTGTCTTTGCCGTTTGCCGCGGGCTCGGCGGGGTTCCAGGTGACCGCCTTCTTGCTCATGAGGACGCCGAGCTGGATGGCCGCGAGCTGGCTGTAGTTCTTGGGGTGCCCGTCGTCCGTGTACATGCCGCGCGAGATGTGGCCGAAGGCCCAGGCGATGTCGCGGACGTGCGCGCGATCGGCCTCCGCGCGGGTGATCTTGCCCTTCGTGACGAGCCAGTCTGTGAAGTAGAGGGCCGCGCTCTGCGCCTTCAGCTCCTCGAGCGTGCTGGCGAGCGGACCGCCGAACTGGTCGCGGTCGATCTTGCCGTTCACCTTGTATTGGTGCGCCGGGCCGAGGTTGTGGGCGGCCTCGTGGAGCACCGTGCTCATGAGCTGCGGCTCGGGGTCGGTGGTGTACGTGGGCGTCACCGACTTGCAGAACAGCGACTCCGCCACGGCGCGCTGCGCCGCGACGCTGTCCGGGTCGGTGTAGAAGTTGGTCATCGCGACCGTGCGACCGCGCCCCTCGTTGGCGACGGGCCCGAAGTTCGGCAGCGACTGCCCGATGGTGGCGCCGAAGGGGTTGCGCGAGTCGCCGGCGTTCAGCGCGATGTCGACGAAGTCGGGCAGCTTGAACGACACGGCGCGCGCCTTGTACGGGCGCCCGGCGAGGGCGGCGAGGGCGTTCTCCATCTCGGTCTTGAGCGGATCGAGCTTGTCCTGCCAGGCGATCGACTTTTTGTTGATGAGCCCGAAGCTCACGTGGAAGAGGGCCTTCGTGCTGCACGGCTCGGCGTATACCTCGTCCGGCGCGATGCGCAGGTAGTAGCGCGAGTTCTTCACCCCCATCTTGGCCCAGGCCTCGTCGGCGGTGAACCACGAGCCGTCGTCGAAGGCCTTCGCCTGGGCGTCGAGGTAGGCGCGCAGGCTCGCCTCCTCGGCCCCAAGCGCCGCCGACGCGGCGCGGAGCTCTCGAGATATAATCTTAAAATCATTCGAAAAATGCTGGTGATACGGCACGGCCTTGAGCGCGCCTCCGTCGCCCGCGACGACGACGGTGAACGGATCGACCAGCGCCTTGTCGGCCTTGGCGAGGGCGTCGCAGAACTTCGGCTTGGTGAGCTCGCTCGCGGGGTAGAGGCCCGAGGTCTTCGCCATCGCGCCGCCGGGCAGCGCCGAGCACGCCGGGTCGTTCTGCGTCGCCGGGGCCTCGCAGCGCGGGCCCTGGTTGCGGAAGAAGAGCGCCTGGCTCGCCGTATCGCCCTCGGGCACCTGCGCGCGCTGACCGTAGGTTCCCATCTGCGTCTGGTAGAGGCGCTCGATCACCTCGACCGCGGCGAGCAGATGATCGACGAATGAGGCCTCGCCCGGGCTCACCCCGGACAGGTCGGTGAGCACGAGCGTGGCGCGCCCCTGGGCGAGCTCTTTGACCACGGCGGCGCGGCGGGCGATCTCCGCCGGAGTCGCCGGGGGCTTGCCGAGATCGCCCCCGTGCCGCGCGACGATCTTCGCGTGGACCTCGTGGAAGGCTGGGGTGAACGCGCCGCGCCCGTCGATGTACGTGGCGAGCGACGTGCCCTTGGGTGCGCTCCACAACACGGAGAGCTCGCTCGGGCCGAGGGCGCCGTCGTTGTCGGCGTCGAGCGACCAGTAGAGCGGTAGGTTCAGCTCGACGGCGAGGCGGTTCCAGTCCTTGCGGGGCACGCCCGTGGTCGGGGGCGGCGGCGCGGGCGGCGGCGTAGGTGCAGGCGGCGCAGACGCGGTGATCGACGGCCGCGACGGAGGCGTCACCGGCGGCGGCGCCGCGGGCTCTCCGCAGCCGGCCAGCGAGGCCAGCGAGGCCAGCGAGGCCAGCGAGGCCAGCGAGGCCAGCGAGGCCAGCGCCGTGCGCCCCGCGGCGCTCGGAACCAACGGGGGGACGAGCGAGCGACGTCGTGAGAGCTTCATCGGAGGCCTCCAAGGGGCAGCGCGCGGCCCGGTGCCGACGCGCGACCGCTTGGGCGATACTCGTTTCCGCGCCGCGAGGTCAACCGCCTCGTGTAGGATGCAACGGCCTGCGGGGCGCCCGAAGGGAGGAGGATTCGCCATGTTCGATCGCGAGATTCGTGAGCGCGTGGACCGCCTCGAGCTGCCATGGAGCGAGTTCGACGTGGACCCGTATGGCATCTCCAAACGACACCTCGAGGTGTTCTTCAACCTCCTCGCGCCGCTCTACCGGCACTACTTCGCTGTGGAGGCGCGCGGCGTGGAGAACGTCCCGAAGCGCGGGAGGGCGATGCTCATCGGGAACCACTCGGGCGGCATCGCCATCGACGGCGCGATGGTGATCGCCTCGATGCTGCTCGAGATGAACCCGCCTCGCCTCGCCCAGGGCATGGTCGAGAAGTTCCTGAACCAGGTGCCGCTCGCCTCCCAGTGGTCGAACCGCACCGGTCAGTTCACCGGCCTGCCCGAGCACGCCATCCGCCTCCTGGAGGACGAGCGGCTCCTCATGATCTTCCCCGAGGGCGCGCGGGGCACCGCCAAGCTCTACAAAGAGCGGTACAGCCTCGTGGCGTTCGGCACGGGCTTCATGCGCCTCGCGCTCCGCACGAAGACGCCCATCGTGCCGCTCGCGTTCCTCGGCGGCGGCGACGCGGTGCCCACGATCGCGAACTCGACGACCCTGGGGAAGCTCGTCGGAGCGCCGTACGTGCCGATCACGCCCTATGGCCTCGCGCTGCCTCTGCCGGTCAAGCTCGAGGTCGTGTACGGCGAGCCGATGGTGTTCCAGGGCACCGGAACCGAAGAGGACGTGGTCATCACCGGCTACGTCGAGCGTGTGAAGGCCGAGATAGCCCAGCTCATCGACGACGGGCGCCGTCGTCGGCGCCACGGAGGTGCAGCGTGAAGGTCCTCGTTCCTGGCATTACGGGCGCGATTGGTCGCCGTTTCGCGAGGGGGCTCCTTCGCGCGGGGCACGACGTCATCGGCATCGATCGTCGCCCTTACGGGGCCATCGGCGAAGGGGAAGAGGGCCTCGAGGTCCACCAGGTCGACATCCGCAAGCGCGGCGCAGAAGACGTGTTCCGCCGCGTGCGCCCCGACGCCGTGGTTCACATGGCCACGGTGACGCACCTGCTGCGTCAGAGCGAGGACCGCTACCGCATCAACTTGCAGGGCACTCGCGCCGTCTTCGAGCACTCGGCGGCGTACGGCGTGAAGCACGTGGTCTTCATCGGTCGCCACACGTTCTACGGGGCCGCGCCCGACTCGCCGCTCTACCACGGGGAAGACGAGCCCCCGATGGCGCTCGCGTATTTCCCCGAGCTCGCCGACCTGGTGGCCGCCGATCTCTTCGCTGGCAGCATGCTCTGGCGCCAGCCCACGCTGGCCACCTCGGTGCTTCGCTTCTGCTACACGCTGGGCGACTCCGGCCACGGCACGCTCGCCACGTTCCTGCGCGGCGCGCGCGTGCCGACCGTGCTCGGCTACGATCCGCTGTTCCAGTTCATGCACGAGGACGACGTGGTCAAGGCGCTCATGTCGACCCTCGAGACGCGCGCGCGCGGCGTGTTCAACGTCGCCGGGCCTCCTCCGCTTCCGCTCTCGGTGGTCATCCGCGAGACGGGCCGCCAGGCCTTCCCGGTGCCCGAGGTCGTCTTCACGAGCCTGCTCGGCCGCTTCGGCCTGCCGCGGCTCTCGCGCGGCGCGCTTGGGCACATCAAGTACCCCGTCGTCACCGACGACCGCGCCTTCCGCGCGGCGACGGGCTTCACGCACGACGTCTCCGAGGGCGACGCGATGCGCGAGTTCCGCCGCGCGTTCCCGCCCATGCGGCGCGGCTGAAGCGCGACTCGACGTCGGCGAGCGGCCGCTCGTCAAGTCGTTGAAACTTCACGACATACGGCTCGCGCGAGTGCGACTTACAGCGAGTCGCCGGTCGCGCTCTTCGACTTGGCGAGGAGCTGCTCCGCCTCTCGCTCGTCGGCCGACCGAGAGGACGCCTTCGCGGGCGCGGGCTTCGCGGGGGGCGGCGCCTTCGGCGCGGGCACCGCGACGGCCAGCACGCTCGCGTGGGGCGAGGGCCGGCTCGGCGTCGGCGCGTGCGCCGCGCTGCGGGGCTTCGGCGTGGGGGCGGCGACGGCCACGGCGACGGGCGCGGGAGCCGGGGCGGCGACGGCGACCTGGGCAGGCGCGGCGACGGGGACGGGGACGACCTGGGCAGGCGCGGCGAGGGGGGCCACGCCGATCGGAGTGGCGGCTGCGGGTGCGACGGCGGCGGGTGCGCCGACGGCGGCGGCGACCGTCGGCACCTGAGCCGCGGCTTCGACGGGACGGCGCTGGACGCCGTACATCGCCCCAAGGAACGCGCCCATGAGCACGAGCGTCGCGGCCCACACGAAGCCCGACGCGCGGGGCGCGCTGGGAGGCGCCACGGCGACGTGTTGGTCGCTGCGGTCCGCGACGCCGGCGAGCGAGCTCGGCGGCGCCGGCACGAACGGGGCGAACATGGGCTGGTACCCGGACCGCGCGGCGTCCCACGGGGTGGGAGGGGGCGGCGCGGAGCTCGAGCCGCCGTAGGGGGCCTTGTTCACCGGCGGCGGGGGCGCGGAGGCCGGAGCCGAGACGTACGCGTGGGGCGGCGGCGCGGAGGAGTACGAGCCGGGCGGCGGGTACGAGGGGGGCGGCGGGTACGAGGGGGGCGGCGGGTACGAGGCGGGCGGGTACGAAGCCGGCATCCGCGCGGGCGCGCGGCGAGGCGCGGCGTGCGTGGCGATCACCGGAGAAGGGAAGCTCGGGGCCGGGAAGCGAGGGGTCTCGCGCGGGGACGAGAAATCGCGGTGCGGTACGGGCCGGCGCTTGAACGGGAGGCTCCGGGCGCTGGCGGCGCGCAAGCTCACGTCGGAGACGATCTCGAGCTCACTGGTGCCCAGCTCGACCTCGACCTCGTGTGTGCGCGGCAGCTTCAACACGGTGACCTCACTTTCCTAAACGCAGGAGTGCAGGAAGCGAGCCACGCTTGGGCACGTCCGATCTCGCGGGTTCTCGCCGCGGGGAGCCCGCCGCGCTCGGCCGATCGAGGCTCTCCTGGCGATGCGTGAGGGTCGAACGATCCAGGGTCCTTTCGGCCCACAATGTAGGCAAATTCGCGCAAAAAAGAACCGCCGTGCGCTCAGGGGCGCGAGCCGAGCTCGACGGAGTAGCCGAGCGTCGCCACGGGATCGGCGAGGCCCACGCCGAGGCCGAGGAGCGGTGGGGGCGTGCGGTTCTCCAACACGATGAAGTACTGGCCAGGCGCCACCGGGAAGGTCTGGGTACCCTCGCCCACAGGGAGCTGGCCCTGGTGGAGCGGAGGGATGAACGGCGGCCCGAGCGGCCCGGCCGACTCGTATGCCCGTCGCCACGCGTCGCCCGAGGCGCGATCGACGACGCTGAAGACCAGCGCCGAGCCTTGCAGCCGGCTCCGCAGAGAAAGCGCGAGGCCGTCGCCAGGCACCTCGAACGGCCCGAGGTACTCCCGCGAGAGTGAGCGGATCTCCGTGGTGTCGGACGCGAGCGAGGCGTGGTCTTCGCGCGCCTTGAACAGCCTGGCGGGCCTCGGCGGCTTCGCGGGCGGATCGAGGTGGCCCATCGCGAAGTCGTCGCCGTCCGCCTGGCGCACCACCGTGAAGCCGCGCCCAAGCTCGCCGCTGATGATCCCCTGGCCCAGGAGCGTGGCGACGGTCCCGATCGGCGTCTGCGTGGCGAGGTTCACGACGGGGTTCTCCACGCCGATGATGCGGAAATCGGGCTGCGCGGGGAGGCGCGTGAATTTGCCCCACACGTAGGTGCTGTCGTCGTCGGCCAAAAAGAAATCGGGCGCGAACTCGACCGCCACGGTGGCCTGGAAGCCCACGCGCCGCGCCACCGGGAGGCTCGCGTAGCCCGTGCCCGTGACGCGAAGGAGCAGGGTCCGCCGCTCTTCGTCGACCTGCGCGTCGCACTGGGTGGGAAAGAAGCGCCCTACCGAGGCGGAGCCGAGCGAGCCGAGCTTCAGCGGCGCCCCGCGCTTGAGCACCTCAGGGCACACCCGCGACGCGGCGAACGTGGAGAAGAGCCACCACCGAATCCCCGGGCTCGCGTTGACGGGCCCGCGCAGGCAAGGGCAGCCGACCGCCGAGAACGTGAGGCAGAAGGCGAGCAGGACGAGAAAAGGGAGTCGACGCCGCAAGATAGCGACACTCTAGCAGCAACACGAAGGTTGCCGCGGAGGCCGCTTTCGCGCAGGATCCGGGGATGGCGGCGGCGGCGTCGCTGTCGTCGCCCGGTGTGCTTTCCTTCTTGGAGGCTGGAAATGAAGCGTCTCATGTCTCGCGGGGTTCGCGTGTGGCTCGGCTCCCTCGGCCTCGTTGGCGCCGGCTTGGTCGCGCTCCATTGCAGCAACACGGACGACGAATCGAAATTCCCCGACGCGGGTGGGAACGATCCGTGCGAGGTCGCCTACAAGGGCCTCTGCGGCGTGCCGTGTGAAGCCGACGAGAAGTGTGCGGCGGGCCTCTACTGCCGCGCCGGGAAGTGCCACGCCGACTGCTCCACGACCCCGCGGATCCAGGGCACTTGCCCGGAGGGCATCGCGTGCAGCCCGCGCGGTCGCTGCGGCACCGATCCGAGCGACGCGTCGCTCGTCGATGGCGGCTCGGACGCGAAGAACGACGGCACCTGCGCGGCGATCGACGTCGTGGTCGAGAAGATCGTGCCGACGGTGCTGCTCCTCATCGATCAGTCGAGCAGCATGGAATACGACTTCACGGGTGCAAACTTGATGCCGCCGAACTTCCCCAACTCGCGCTGGGTGAAGCTGCGGGAGTCCCTCATGGATCCCGACGGCGGCATCGTGAAGAAGTACGAGAACGACGTCGAGTTCGGGCTCGCGCTCTACGGGGCCAACAACGGCAACGAGAAGCCGCCGGCGGTCGTCGAGTGCCCCATCATGAAGACCGTCGCGTTCGCGAAGGGAAACCACGCCGCCATCAGCGCCGTGTACTCGCCCGAGCTGCCGATCGACGACACGCCCACCCCCGACGCGGTGCTCGCGGCGGCGGGGCTCGACCCTGCGGGGATCCCCACCGACGGCGGCTTCGCGGCCACGCCGACCGGCCGCCCGAAGATCATCGTGCTCGCGACCGACGGCGAACCCGGGCGCTGCGGCAGCTTCGAGTCGCTCGAGCAGACCGGCGCGCCCGCGTCGCAGCAGGCCGTCGTCGACGCCGTCACTTCGGCGTATCGCGCGGGCATCAAGACCTTCGTCATCACCGTGGGCGACTCGGTGTCCGAGTCGCACCAGCAGAAGGTCGCGAACGCGGGCTTCGGCTACTTCCCCGGGGGCGCCGACGCCGGCCCCGACGCCCAGGCGCCGCTCGTGCGGACCACTTCGCAGGCGCAGCTCGCGGCGGCGTTCGACTCTATCATCTTCGGCGTGCGCAGCTGCTCGTTCAAGCTCGCGGGCGCGGTCGTCCCGGGCACCGAGAGCCAGGGCGAAGTGAAGGTGAATGGCGCGCCGGTCACGCTCAACAACCCAGACGGCTGGAAGCTCAACTCGCCCACCGAGATCGAGTTCGTCGGCGGCGCGTGCAACACCATCAAGACCACCGACGCGAAGGTCTCGGTGCGGTTCCCGTGCGGCTCTTTCATCCCGCGCTGAGCCACTTCGGTGGAGCGCACGCCAGACCAGTGGAAATGGCAGAGGTGCCGCCCAAAAGGGGGTAGCCTCTGTTTCGGAGGGTGCTGATGAACGGAACGATGAGCAAGACGATCGCGCTGCTGGTGCTCGGGGCGATGAGCCTCGGCGGCGGGACGGGGTGCAAGAAGCAGGTGCCCACGGACATCGTGCAGAAGTCGCTGACGAACGCGCTTCGACACGCGCCCGCGACCGCTTCGGCGATGTGCGGCGTCAACGCCAAGGGCGTCACCGGCACGGTGATCACCGTGAAGACCCGCGGCGAGAACAACACCGGCGTGGCCCACGTGAAGGGCTCGTCGATGTTCGCCACCGGCGGCATCAAGTCGTGCGAGGGCGACGTGGAGTTCGCCTACTCCTCCACCTCGAAGACGACCGGCCCGAGCCGCAGGCGCCGCACGACGACGACCTGGTACCTCGATCACATGAAGCTCGTCGCCGTGCAGACCCCCGGCGTGACCCTCAAGGGTGCGGCCGACGAGAGCGTGGACGACGACGACGACTGAGCTCCGTCGCGGCGGTCGCCGGCGCGGTCACCGGGGCGGGGCGCCGCGCCAGCAGCAGCTCGCGGAGGGCCGCCGCCGCCGGCGGGAGGCGTGACAGCCCTCGGTGGGCGATCACGAGCGACCGCTTGCGCGGCGTGAGCGGGCTCGGCACGAGGACCAGGTCGCCCCGCGCGAGATCGCGGAGCGCCGCGCGGCGGCTCACGAGGCCGAGCCCCATGCCCGCGCGCACGTTCGCCTTCACCGCGGCGATGCTCGCGATCTCCATCGCGATGGTCGCGCCCGGGAACAGCTCGTCGAGCGCGGCTCGCGCGTGTGCGCCCCGCGGGAACGTCACGAAGGGCGTGCGCTCGGGCGAGGCGTCGACGAGCTCGGGCGCCCGCACGAGCACGAGCTCGTCTTCGCAGAAGAGGTCGTCGCCCGCCTCGTGACGGGTCGCGCCGGCGCTCGGCGAGCGCGAGACCACCGCGAGGTCGAACTCGCCCGCCGCGAGGCCGAGCGCGAGGTCGGGGTGCGTCGCCTCGCGCAGCACGATGGCGACGCGCGGGTAGCGTCGGCGAAATTCCGCGAGGATGGGCGGCAGGAAGTAGGCGCAGGCCGTGGCGCCGGCCCCGAGGCGCACCTCCCCCGCGGCGAGGCCCGCGACCTCTTCGACGGCGCGGAGCCCATCGCGCGCGGAGGTGAGCGCCGCGCGCGCGTGGGGGAGCAGCGCGCTGCCCGCCGCGGTGAGCGCCACGCGCGGCCGTGAGCGCACCACGAGCGTCGCCCCGACGAGGGCCTCGAGGCGCTTCAGCGCCGACGTGAGCGCAGGCTGGGTCACGTGAGCGCGCCGCGCGGCCGCGGTGATGGTGCCCTCCTCCGCGACGAATACGAAGGTCTGGAGCAGCTCGAACATAAACACGGTCTATGCTGAACCATAAAAGAATCAATGGGACGAATGCCCCCGTTGGCTCCAAAGTGCCCTCATGGTTCCGATGGCAGCCGCGCTCCTCGTTCCGCTCGGGTTCGTCGGTGGCGTCGTCACGACCCTCGCCGGGCAAGGCGGCGGCCTGTTGCTCGTCCTCGCGCTGAGCTCGGTCGTGGGCCCCCACGGCGCGCTCGCGCTCACGACCCCGGCGCTGCTCTTTGGGAACATGCACCGCGCTTGGCTCTGCCGTCGGGTGGTCGCCCACCGCTTGGCTGCGACTTTGGTCCTCGGCGTCGTGCCGGGCGCCTACTTAGGGGGGCGCTTCGCGGGGGCCGCCCCCGCGTGGCTGCTCTCGGGGGCCCTCGTGCTCGTCACGGCGCTCGCGGTGTTGAAGGCGGCAGGGTGGCTCAAGGCGAGCGTGCCCCACCGGGCGCTCGCGCCTGCGGCCGCGGTCATCGGGGCGCTCGCGGGCACCTCGGGCGGCGCCGGCCTGCTCCTCGGGCCCCTGGTGCACTCGACCGGCCTCCGCGGGGCGGCGTTCGTCGGCACCGTCGCGGCGATCGCGACGGCGCTCCACGCCGCGCGGCTCGTCGCCTACGGGTCGTCGGGCATGCTCACGGGCGCGCAGGTGCCCCTCGCCGCGCTGCTCGCCGTGGGGATCTTCGCGGGGAACCTCGCCGCCGACCGGCTCCGCTCCCGGCTCGGCGATCGGGTGACGGCGCGCCTCGAGCTCGGGACCCTCGTGGGGTGCGCCGCGCTCGCGCTCGCCGGCGTGACCTGAGGCGCGCGTTGCGCTCGCGGGCGTCCGCCCGTACCCTCATCCGCCGCGGGGCGCGAGGCGCCTTCGCGCCGCCCCATGCACCCCGGAACCCTACGAGATCTCGCTGTCGCGCGGGTCGGTCGAGCCTACGCTGGCAAGTGGACCATCGAGTCGCTCATCGACATGGGCGGGATGGCGGCCGTCTATGCGGGCACCCACCGCAACGGCAAGCGCGTGGCGTTGAAGGTGCTGCACGAACACATCGCGAAGGACCCCGATCTGCGCGCGCGCTTTCTCCGGGAAGGCTACGTCGCGAACCTGATCGAGCACCCCGGCGCCGTGCAGATCCTCGACGACCACGACGACCCCGTGCACAACGAGGTCCTGCTCGTGATGGAGCTGCTCGAGGGCCAGTCGATCGATCGATGGCTCAAGGGGTCGGGTGGGACCATGCCCATGACCGACGCGCTCGCCGTGGGCTTCCAGGTGCTCGACGTGCTCGAGGCGTTCCACGAGGCCGGCGTCGTCCACCGCGACATCAAGCCGGGCAACCTGTTCGTCACGCGGGCGGGAGTAGTCAAGGTGCTTGACTTCGGCCTCGCGCGACTGAAGGATCGCTCGCTCGGCAAGGCGACGGGCGTGGGCACCGTACTCGGCACGGCTTCGTACATTCCCCCCGAGCAGGCGCAGGGGCTGCCGGATCGCATCGACGCGCGGAGCGATCTGTTCGCGGTCGGCGCGGTCCTCTTCCACATGCTCTCGGGCTTCGTCGTGCACGAGGGCCGCAGCTCGGTCGATCGCCTGTTCTCCGCGATGCGGACGCCCCCGCGGCCCTTGCTGTCGCTCGCCCCTCGCGTGCCTCCCGAGATCGGCGACGTCGTCGACAAGGCGCTGTCGTTCGAGCGAGACGGGCGGTACGACTCTGCCCGCGAGATGCGCGACGCCCTCCGCGCGGCGTACCTCGCGGTCTTCCGCGCGCCGGTGGCGCGCCCGGTCGCGCACTCGAAGCTCGAGGGGTTCGACGAGGCGTTCGCCGAGCCGAGCGCCGTCGTCGAGGTGAGCTTCGGTCCTCCGCCTACGACGCGCCCGGAGCGGTAGCCCCGCGGAGTCTCGCCTACCCCTTGGTTCGCCCTCTCGGGGCTCGTTCAGCTTCGGTGGGCGGGCTTCGAAAACGAAACCCCGCTCGCGTTGGGGGCCTCGCAACCTGCTGCAATCGCGGGGGCCAGAGTTGGCGTGGCGCGTGCTTTACCGTTGGCAGGCACGCGCCCGGGCGTTCATCCCCCCCCCAACGCTCGGGCGTCTGCCGCCTACTTCTCCGCCCAGTCCTGCAATGGCCCAGCACAGACCCCTCCACCCTTGCGGGTGGCGGGGTCTCCTCTTCGCGCCCGGCGGAACGGACGAGAGCGCCTCATTTCGGGAGGGCGGCGAGCACCTCGTCCACGTGCACGGCGGGGTCGACGCTGGGGAAGACCTTGAGCACGCGGTTGTCGCGGCCCACGAGGAAGGTCACGCGCGACGCCATGCCCAGCGTCGAGCCCACGCCGTACGCTTTCACCACCGCGCCCGACTCGTCCGCCGCGAGGAAGAAGGGCAGCGAGTGCTTCTTCGCGAACTCGTCGTGGCTCGCCTCGGAGTCCTTCGAGACCCCGAAGACCACGACGCCGGCGCCTTCGAGCTTGGCGTAGGCGTCACGGAAGGCGCAGGCCTCCTTGGTGCACCCGGGCGTCTGGTCTTTCGGGTAGAAGTAAACAACCTTGACCTTGTCGCCCGCCGCGCTGAGGCGCAGGCGGCGCCCCTCGGGGTTCTTCCCCTCGAGATCCGGCGCCTGCGCGCCCGCCGGCAGCAGCCCCTCGCCACCGTCGGGGCGTCTTGGCTCGCCACAGGCCGCGGACGTGACGACGAACAGGAGGCCGGCGACGGCTCCGAGCGAACGGCGGCGGGCGAGGTTCATGGCCCTGACCCTAGCACGGGCGCTCGTCGCGCCGCCCGGCCGCGGCGGGAAGCGGGGGAGACCGCGACGAGGGGGCTGGCTCTCGCCCCTCGATCGTGTCAGAACCGTAAGATCCGTCGGCCCGTCGACACCAGGGAAGATCATCATGCGAAGACTCCTCGCGACTCCGCTCCTCCTCGCCCTCATCAGCTGCAGCTCCGGGCCCACGAGCGCGCCCGCGCCGCTCGGCGAGGGCGAACAGGCCTTCGACAGCAACGAAGCGGTGCTGCTCGACTTCGAGTTCGACGGGACGATGAGCTCGACCACGTCCACCGTGGCGACGCTGCGCAACCAGATCAGGTCGCAGCTCATGTTCTCGGTGGGCCAGCTGAACGGCCTGAGCTCGGTGGGCCAGTTCGAGAAGCTCGAGCTCACCAACATCGTGGCGACCGGCGCGGCCGGCGCGTACAGCGTCACCTACCACGCCAAGCTGCCCGTCGCGTGGGGGCGCAAGGCGTCGGTGCCCGCGACCTACACCCTGATGCTCCCGGGCGACGGCACCACGGCGGGCCTCGACGCTTGGGTCAGCACGTACAACACGACCTGTGTCGGCGGCGAGGGCAGCGGCTCCGACCGTGGCAGCTTCTGGTACTACTACCGGCCCGCCGTGGCCGCGTGCGCGCTGTCCCCGGCCGACACGTCGATGCCCGTCGCCACGGTGACGACCTCGGTCGAGAACACCACGGGCAAGCTGCCCGAGTACAACAAGGTCTGGTCGGACCGAAAGTTCAACGTTGTCGCGATGTTCGGCCGCAACGAGAGCGGCGCCACGTTGGACACTGACGCCGGCATCCGCGACTACAACACCTTCGTGAGCACGGTGCGCTCGTACGCGCGGAGCCTGCAGCCCGACCCCGCGCTCATCACCGAGACGCCAGGGCTGACCAACACGCCAGGCTCGGCGATGCCGCAGGTGTCCGTGCACGCCGTCCTTCCGTCGAACCCGGGCGAGACGCCCCGTGAGCTGAACGTCGACGTGATGCTCGTCGGCTACCGCATCTACCAGGACGGCGCGAACTTCGACGCTTGGTACGACCCGCTCACGCCCACCGCGGACATGATCCTCTACAACGGCCACGCCGGCCTCGGTGAGAACGTCCGCACGCTGATGGGCAAGGGGCAGTTCGTCGCCAACCAGTACGTCATGTGGATGGTGAACGGCTGCGACACCTTCGCCTACGTCGATCCGACCCTCGCCAACCGCATCTCGACGGTCAACGGCGGCGCGCCGGCCACGCAGTACCTCGACAGCATCTCGAACGCGATGCCGAGCTACTTCTCCCGCACGCCGGGCGGCTCGATGGCGATGATCCGCGGCCTCATGGACATCGCGGCCCCGAAGACCTATCGGCAGATCTTCACGGGCATCGATCGCGCGCAGGTCGTGGTGGTGACCGGCGAGGAGGACAACCTCTTCCAACCCGGCATGCCCATCCTGCCTGGCGATCCCACCGGCGGTGGCGACGCGGGCGCCGACTCCGGCATCCTCGACGGGGGCGCGGGCACCGACGGGGGCGCGGGCACCGACGGAGGCGCGGGCACCGACGGAGGCGCGGGCACCGACGGAGGCGCGGGCACCGACGGAGGCGCGGGCACCGACGGAGGCGCGGGCACCGACGGAGGCGCGGGCACCGACGGAGGACCGCCGCCGTCGCCGACCACGCCGCCTGCGCCGACCACGCCGCCGTCGCCGACCACCACCCCGACCACGCCGCCGTCGCCGACTACGCCCCCCGCCGGCGGGGACACCCCCGAACCTACGGGCTGCGCGTGCGAGACCGCCCCCGGGCAGTCGAGCCCGACGTCCCCGCTCGGCGCCCTCGGGATTTTCGCGGCCGTGGGCGCTGTCCTGGCGCGCCGCCGGCGCTAGAGCGCCGAGGAGAGAGCCGCTCGAGCGTCTCCTCTTCCCTCGCGCGCGCTCCGCGTCTCGACGCCGAGCGCGCTCGAGGTTTGTCAGCGCTTCTTCTTGCCGCCGCCGGGCCGCGTCGGCTTCGCCGACTTCGCGGCCTTGCCACCGGCGGGCTTCCGCGCGCTCGACTTCGCCCCGGCCGCGGCCTTCGACCCGGCCTTCGCGCCGGGCGATCGCGGCGTGCGCGAGCCGACCACCCGGTTCTTGGAGCCCTTCGGCGGCTTCTTGTTGCGGTGCCGTTGCGGTGCCGAGCGCGCGCCGCCACGGACGGCGCCCTCGTCGTCGACCACGCCGGGCACACTCTCGCGCAGCTTGGCGAGGCCAAGCCGCTCGGCCTTCGTGCCCGAGATTCGCTTGCCGAGCACGGTGCGCCGCTGAAGCGACACGTCGATGACCTCGACCAGCATCCCGTCTCCCAGAGAGATGACGTCGCCCGAGCGCCGACCGATCACGCGGAGGCCCGAGTCGTCGACCTCGTAGTCGAGCCCGCCCAGGTCCTCGACCCGCACGAGCACCTCCAGAAAAGGCTCGTCGAGCGCGACGAAGACGCCGCTCCCGACGACCGCCGACACGCGGCCGACGAAGCGCTCGCCGATGTGATCTTTCATGTAGTATGCACGATAAAGGTCGACGATGCCGCGCTCGACCTCCATCGCCTTGCGCTCGTTCTGCGACGACATGACGGCGGCCTCGCCGAGCACGTCGACGTCGCGCTCCGGCCGCTCACCCAGGGCGAGCGCGTGCACCGTGCGGTGCACCCACACGTCGGGGTAGCGCCGGATGGGCGAGGTGAAGTGCAGGTAGGCCTTCGACGCGAGGCCGAAGTGCCCGAGGTTCTGCACGTCGTAGGTGGCCTGCTTCATGCTGCGGAGCAGGAGAGAGTTCAGCACCGCCGACAGCGGGTGTTTGGCGAACGTCTTCAAGAGGCCGGCGAGGGCCTTCGGGTCCTTCGTGTGTTCTACGTCGAACTCGACGCCGAGCTCTGCGCACATCACGCCGAGCTTCTGGAGCTTGGTCTCGTCGGGCGGCAGGTGCACGCGGAAGAGCGACGGGAGGTTGCGCTCGACGAGCCAGCCCGCGACCACCTCGTTGGCGAGGAGCATGAGCTCCTCGATGAGCGAGTACGCCTTCTTGATGCCCGGGTTCTGGCTGCGCTTCGTGACCGCGACGGGTAGCCCCTCTTCCAGGGTGATCTTGGGCTCGGGGAGCTCGAAGTCGAGCGCGCCGCGTTCCATGCGGCGCCCGCGGAGGACGCGAGAGAGCTCGTAGGCGATCTCGAGGCCGGGGCGCAGCGCCGTGGCTGCGGCGCTCTCCGGCTCGTCGTCGAGGAAGCCCAGCGTGACGGCGACGTCCTCGTACGAGAGCTTCGCTTGGCTCTTCATGAAGCCTCGTATCACGCGGAAACTCTTGACGTTTCCTGCCGCGTCGAGGCGGGCGTCGACCGCGAGGCAGAGCCGCGTGACGCCAGGCAAGAGGGAGCAGAGGCTCGAGGAGAGGGCCCGCGGCAACATCGGGATCGCGCGCTCGGGGAGGTAGATGCTGCAGCCGCGCGCCTTCGCCTCGTCGTCGAGCGCGGAGCCGGGTCGCACGTACGAAGACACGTCGGCGATCGCGATGACCGCTCGGTAGCCGCCGTCGTCGGTGCGCTCGACCCACACCGCGTCGTCGTGGTCGCGCGCGTCGCGCGGATCGATCGTCGGCAGCGGGAGGTGCGTGAGATCTTCGCGTCCCGCGAGCAGCTCGTCTGGGACCTCGGTCCCGAAGCGCTCCGCCTCCGCGATGGCCGCGTCGGTGTGCACCTCCTGAATCTGCGCCATGATGAGGAGCTTCGCGGCCTCGACCGACAGCTCGCCGGGCGTGCCGAGGACCGCCTCGATCTTCCCCTCGAGCGCCTCGTTCGGGCTCTCCGGGAAGCGCGTGATCCGCACCACCGCGGCCTGACCGTCGCGGCCGCTGTTCCCCTCCTCGCCGGCGGAGTCCACGCTCGCCGTGAGGTGGATGGGGCCCCGAATCCGCGTGTCGTCGGGCTCGAGCCACGCCGAGGTGCCGCGCCGCCGCAGCGTGCCGACCACGCGGGGCGAGCCGCGCTGGAGGATCTCGACCACGCGCCCCTCGGCCCCACGCGGCCCTCGGCCAACGATCCGCGCGATCACGCGATCGCCATGGAGGCCGCCCGCGAGGGCCTCCTCGGGCACGTAAATGTCGTCGCCCTTGTCGCCGCCGGAGACGAACCCGAAGCCGCGGGCGTTCACGCTGAGCGAGCCCTCGCGTTCGCCGGGGCGCAGCTCACGTCGCGGCGTCTCCGGCGCCCCCGGCCGCGCCCGAGAGGGGGCAGCGGGCGCAACAGCCTTCGGCGTCGCCGGGGCCGGCTCGCGGCGGGGTAGGCCCTTCGCGGACTTGGCGGGCCTGGCAGGGGCCTCCCCCCGCGCGGGCTCCGGCGCGGGCTTGCTCGCGAGGCGGCGCTCGGCCACCGCCTGCTCGCGCGCGCGGCCGCGAGAGCTCGTGCGGAACTTGTGACCGTCGCGCGCAGAGAGGAGGCCGTCGAATACGAGGTCGTCGAGCAGCCTGAGCAGCCCAGGGTAGAGCGCCTCGGGGACCCCCAAGGTCATCCCGATCTCGTGCGCGTGGACGGCGTGATCCTTCCCGGCAAGAAGCTCGAGGATCGTGGCGCGGCTCGGCAGGGTGGGCAGGGTGCCGTTCTTGGAGGTCATCGCGACGAGCGATACGCGAGAAACGCGCGGCGACAAAGCTCGGTGGCGGTCGTCGCGCTTGCGTTCTCGCGCGCTGCGGGCGAAGGAAGAGACCACCTCGATGCGCGCCAACGACGCTGCCCGCTGGGCCTCGCTCCTCGTGCCGGCCCTGTTCGCCCTCGCCGCGAGCACCGTATTGCTTGTAGACTACACGCGACCCGTGCCTATCTTTTGCGCACAGGGGGGCGGCTGCGACGCTGTGAAGCGCACGGTGTTCGCCCACGTTCTCGGCGTCCCCACGCCCGCGTTCGGCGTCGCCGCGTTCGTCATGCTCGGCGTGCTCACGGGGCTTCGCGGCGCCCAGGTCCGCTTCGCGCAGGCGTGCATGGCCACCTTCGCCGCCGTCGTCTCCGTGGCCCTCCTCGGCGTGCAGTTCCGCATGCGACAGCTCTGCCCTTACTGCGTCGTCTCGGACGTGGCGGCGGTGCTGCTCCTCGGCGCCGCCGTGGTCCGCTACCGCACCGCGTGGGACCCGCCGCCCGGCCGCGGCGCGTCGATGGCCACGGCGGGCCTGTTGACGGCCTCGATGGTCGTGCCCGCGGCGCTCTCGCTCGTGGTGAAGCCCTCGGTGCCCCCGGCCATTCGCGCCGAGCTCGCCAAGACGCCGCCCGGCAAGGCCACGGTCGTCGACTTCGTCGACTTCGAGTGCCCCTGGTGTCGGCGCAACCACAAGGAGCTCGCGCCGCTGCTCAAACGCCACGCCGACCGCGTCCGCGTGGCCCGCAAGCAGGTGCCGCTGCCGATGCACCTGAACGCCATCAACGCGGCGCGCGCGAGCGTCTGCGCCGACAAGCTCGGCAAGGGTGACGCGGTCGCCGACGCGCTCTTCGCCACGCCCCCCTCCGACCTCGACCCGCGCGGCTGCGAGGACGTCGCGAAGGCCTCCGGCGTCGATCTCGAGGCCTACCGTGCGTGCGTGAAGGATCCCTCCACCGACGCGCGGATCCTCGCCGACTCGGAGGAGTTCAAGGTCGCCGGCGGTCACGGCCTCCCAACGCTCTGGATCGGCCAGGAGCGCATCGAGGGGGCCAGCGACGCGCCGGTACTCTCCGGCGCCCTCGACCGGGCCCTGGCGCCGTGACCCGGCGAACCCCGTGAACGTCCGTTCTCGCGCCGTGTGCCCGGCTCTTGGCGAACACTGCGCGTTCGGGCGCTCGGTGTCGTGCCACCCGCGAGCGCGAATCTTGCATCATTTCGTGCAGCCGGCCGTCCAAATCGTTGGGCTCGCGGGCTCTCTTTCGGAGGAATGACGATGTCTAGGTTCTTCAGAAACGTGGCGCGGTTGGCTGCGCCGCTCGTCGCGGTCGGTGCGCTCGGTGCGCTCGGTGCGCTCGGTACGTTGGGTACGTTGGGTACGTTGGGTACGTTCGCCGTGGGCTGCGGCGGTCGCGAGGTCGTGCGGGGCTCTCAGGAGCCCAGCATCGACAACGCCGCGATGAGCACCGGCCTCGACAAGGAGGACATCCAGCGGATGCTCCACGAGAACCTCAACCACCTGCGCTCCGCGCCCATCATGAACCAGTGGCGCACGCAGAATCCCCAGGCCACCGTGGCCATCTTCCCCTTCGCGAACACCACGAGCGAGCACATCGACTCGCAGCTCGACGCGATTTTGAGCGAGACCGAGTCCTGGCTCATCGAGTCGCAGGTCGTGAAGCTCATCAGCCGTGAGCGTCAGAACGCGATGATCGCCGAGGTCGAAGGCGGCCGGAGCGGCGTGTTCAACCAGGCGAGCGTGCCCAAGTACGGGCGCCAGCTCGGCGTGAAGTACTACGTGACCGGCAAGGTGCAGGCCGCCGACGAGCGCTCCGAGGACGCTCGCCGCGTGCAGTACTTCATGTTCATGCAGGTGATCGAGGTCGAGACGAGCGCCATCGTCTGGCAGCACAAGGCCTACGTGACCAAAATGGTGCGCTAGGTGCGCACCCTCGCACGCCTCGCTCGCGCGGTCGCGGCGGCGTCGATCGCCGGCGCGGCGCTCGTCCTCAGCGGCTGCGGCGGCCACGAGGCGCGCACGCTCCGCATGCGCACCGCGCTCGACGAGGGCGACTCCAAGGCGGCGCTCGCGGCGGTGAACGAGGAGCTCGAGGTGAAGAGCTCGAAGGATCTCCCCGCGGAGGTGGTCGGCGACAACGCGCTCCTCGTGCTCGACCGAGCGAGCATCCAGCAGTCGGTCCTCGCGTTCGACGACAGCAAGCGCGACTTCCAGGCGGCCGACAAGGCCATCGACATGCTCGACCTGTCGAAGTCGTCGCTCGATGCCATCGGCACGTGGGTCTTCAGCGACTCCGCGGGCAAGTACATCGCGCCGCCGCACGAGAAGCTGCTCATCAACGCGCTGAACATGCTGAACTACCTGGAGACGGGAGACCTCTCGGGGGCCAAGGTCGAGGCGCGGCGGCTCGCCGTCATGACGCGCTATCTGCGCGATGTTCTGAAGGAATCCGACAACGGAATGCTCGCGCTCGGCGGCGTGCTCGCGGGCTTCGCCTTCGAGAAGTCGGGCGACACCGACGAGGCGCTCCGCTACTACGACGAGGCGCTCGCGTTCGGCGCGTACCCCGCGCTCGCGCCCGCCGTCCACGATCTGCTCCCGCGCGGAAACTACTCGAGCCCTCGCCTCACGGCGCTGGCGCAGAGCGGGGGAGGGAGGGGCGACACCCCGTCCGATCCCGACGCGGGCGACGTGCTCATCGTCGTCGGGCACGGCCGCGTGCCCCACAAAATTGCTGAGCGCGTCCCCATTGGCCTCGCGCTCACGCTGGCCGCTGGCCACGTGCACGGGCCCGACGTCGCCGCCGCGAACAAGCTCGCCGCGCAGGGGCTCGTCACCTGGATCAACTTCCCGAGGCTCGCGCCCGGGCAGGGGGCGTACGCGACGCCCTCGGCCCAGCTCGACGGGCGCTACCTCGAGCTCTCGCAGGTCGCCGACGTCTCGCGCGAGGTGCGGCGCGCGTGGGAGCGCATCGAGGGCCGCATCATCGCGAGCGCCATCACCCGCATGATCGCGCGCTACGCCGCCGGCTCGGCGGTGGGCGCGGTGGGCAGCGCCGCGGGCGGCAAGAACGGCGACCTCATCGGCACGCTGCTCTCGCTGTTCACGCAGGCCGCGCTCACGGCGGCCGACACGCCGGACACGCGGAGCTGGGAGACCCTCCCTGCGCGCGTCGTCTTCGGTCGCGCGCGCCTGCCCGCGGGGCGCCACACGGTGACCCTCGGCGCGCGCGGCTGGTCGCGCCGCCAGGAGTTCGTCGTCGAGAAGGGCGCGTTCAAGGTCGTCTCGCTCATGGCGCTCAACTGAGGCGCGGCGCGACCGCGGAGCGCGTGGCGTTGAATCCTCGCGCGCCCCGCTGCTAGAGTCGCGGGCGGATGCAGCGCTATCTCGACCTCCTCGAGCACGTGCTTACCCGGGGCAAGCGTCGAGAAGACCGCACCGGCACCGGCACGTTGGGCATCTTCGGGCACCAGCTTCGCTTCGATCTCCGCGAAGGCTTCCCGCTGCTCACGACGAAGAAGGTCCACTTCCGCTCGGTCGCGCACGAGCTCTTCTGGTTCCTCCGCGGCGAGACCCACACGCGCTCGCTCAAGGCCGACAACGTACGAATCTGGGACGAGTGGGCGACGCCCGAGCAGACCGCGCGCTTCGGTCGCGAAGCGGGCGAGCTCGGGCCCGTCTACGGGCACCAGTGGCGAAACTTCGGCGCCACGGCCGCGGCCACCGGCGGCTACGAGAACGACGGCGTCGACCAGATCGCGCGGGTGGCCCGCGATCTGCGCGAGCGTCCCGCGAGCCGCCGCCTCGTCGTCACGGGGTGGAACCCACGCGAGGCCGATCTCGTGGCGTTGCCGCCCTGCCACACGCTCTTCCAGCTCTACGTGCAGGACGGCGAGCTGTCCTGTCAGCTCTACCAGCGGAGCGCCGATCTCTTCCTCGGCGTGCCCTTCAACATCGCGAGCTACGCGCTGCTCACGCACTTGCTCGCGCACTCGACCGGGCTCCGCGTGGGCGAGCTCGTCCACACCTTCGGCGACGCGCACCTCTACCTGAACCACCTCGACCAGGCCCGCACCCAGCTCGCGCGGGCGCCGCGCCCCGCTCCCAAGCTCACCATCCTCGGCCCCCCGAAGGAGCCCTGGGACTACCGCTTCGACGACGTCGCGCTCGAGGGCTACGACCCGCATCCGGCCATCCGCGCCGAGGTGAGTGTGTGAGACCGCTCGCGCTCGTCGCGTGTGTCGCCAACGCCGGGGCGATCGGCCTGAAGGGCGGGATGCCTTGGCATATTCCTGAGGACTTGCGTCACTTTAGGAACGTGACGTTGGGGCACGCCGTCGTCATGGGGCGCAGGACCCACGCGTCGATCGGGCGGCCGCTGCCGGGTCGACGGAACATCATCGTCAGCCGCGACCGAGCGCTCGAGGCGCCGGGCTGCGAGACGGCGACCTCCCTCGACCAGGCCCTCGCGCTCGCGTGGGAAGGGGACGACGAGCCGCGCGTGATCGGCGGCGCGGCGATCTACCGCGACGCGCTCCCGCGGGTCACGCGGGTGTTCCTGACGCGGCTCCACCGCGACGTCGAGGCCGACGTGTTCTTCCCGCTCGAGGGCCTCGCGGGGTTCCACGAGACCGAGCGCGTGGCCGGCGAGACCGACGGCGTCGAGTTCGTCACGTTCCAGCGCGAGGCGCCCGCGCGATGAAGCGAAGCGCGCGCGTCTCCGCCTTGCTGGCGAGCCTGGCCCTCGCGTCGCTCGCGTCGCTCGCCCTGGTCGCGTGCCCCGCGCCGGCGCGTCCGCCGCACCCGGTCGAGCAGTGCGCGCTCGCGTGCGTCGCGAAGGCCGGCGCCGCGTGCTCCGAGGCCGAGTGCGCGCGCGGCTGCGAGTTCGTCCTCGATCGCGTGGTCGAGCGCCAGGCGGACGGCATCTTGGCGTGTGTGGCGCGCTCGCGGCGCCGGTGCACGGACGCGGCGTGGGCCGAGTGTGCCGCCTTGATCGGCCCGCACGCCGACGGAGGGCCGCCCCCACTGCCGCCGCCCGACGACTTCGAGTAAACGCACTACGCGATGAACATCCTCTTCGACGAGCTGCAGCGCCAGCACATCTTCAACGTGGCGCCGAAGCGCGTGGTGTCCCTCGTGCCGAGCGACACGCTCACGCTCGCCGATCTCGGTGTTGGAGGGGCCCTCGTGGGGCGCACCGACTACTGTGAGCTGCCCGCGTCGCTGGTCGCGGGCGTGCCCTCCGTGGGCGGCACGAAGAACCCTCGGATCGACGACGTCTGCGATCTCGCCCCGGATCTCGTGCTCGCCAACAAGGAGGAGAACACGAAGGCCGACCTCGAGAAGCTCGTGAAGCGGGGCGTGCGCGTGTTCATCGCGTTCCCGACCCGCGTCGCCCAGGGCATCGCCCACATGGCGAGGCTCGCGCGCGCGTTCCACGTCGAGGGCGACCCCGCGGTCCGCGACCTCGTACGCGACGGCTACCAGATGCTCCGCGAGGCCGAGGCGGCGCGCGGCAGGCGAACGCCGCTCGGCACGTTCTGCCCCATCTGGATGGACCCGCTCATGACCATCCACGACCGCACCTACATCAGCGACGCGCTCGATCTCGCCGGGGCGGCCAACGTGTTCGCGGATCGCGAGCGCCGCTACCCGCTGGCCGCCGATCTCGGCAAGCGCGCGCCCCTGCCGCCCGAGCAGGTGGCCGGGCGCGACACGCGCTACCCCCGCATCACGCTCGACGAGGTCGTCGCGCGCGCGCCGGAGCTCGTCCTGCTGCCCGACGAGCCTCACCCGTTCTCCGAGCAAGACGCGCGTGTGTTTCTCGCGCAGGACACCCCGGCCGCGCGGCGGGGCGCGGTCGTTCGGACGAGCGGCAAGGACATCTGCTGGTACGGCTCGCGCGCCGTTCAGGGCATCCCGCGCCTTCGGGCCCTGGTCGACGGGCTCCGCGAGAGCGGCCCCGCCTGAACCTGCAAACTACACGCTCCTCGCGTCGGTCGCGAGGAGCGAGAACATCGCGTGATCGAGCCAGCGGCCGTGGCAGCGCTCGGCCTCGCGGGCGATGCCCTCGAGCCGGAAGCCGAGCCTGCGAATCACCGCGAGCGACGCGTGGTTGTCGGTCGCGGCGGCCACGCGGACGCGGTGCGCGCGCAGGACGCTGAAGGCCCACACCACGACCTGGTTCGCGGCCTCGGTCATGTAGCCTCGGCCGGAGCAGTCGAGCCGCAGCCAGTACCCGAGGTCCGCGTTCTCGTGCATGTGCGAGAGCGCCTCGAGGCCAACCACGCCCACGAACCGGCGCGTGGCGCGCTCGCGGATCGCGAGGCGGCAGCCGCGGCCGAGGTCCCAGTCCGAGGCGCTCGACTCCGCGTAGCGCAGCGTGGAGTCGAGATCGACAGTGTAGGGCACCCACGGGAGCCACGGCTCCAGGTGCGCGCGTGAGGCCTCGACCGACGCAAACATCTCACGCGCGTCCAGTGGGTCGAGCGGGGTGAGCACGAGCCGGGCGCTCTCGAGCGGGCGCCCGCGGGCTTCGGCGCGTGTGGGGACCGCGAGCATCGGACCCGCAGCCTCTCAAGAAATGCACTCCTTGAGAAGCGTCGAAGGTCAGCGTTTGCGCTTCGGGCGGCCCGGCGGCAGCGTCGGGTAGGCCTCCACGAGCTCGCGAGGCGGGCGCTCGACGGACTCCAGCGGGCTCGTCACGAGATCGCGCTCGCCCTGCGAGAAGCAGAGGGCCTCGCCGGCCTCGGGCTCGCCCGGGTTCGGGACGATCGCGCCGTTCGTGTGGAAGCGGAGCGAACCCTGGATACGCCGCCGCAGGGCGAGATGTCCCGGCAAGAACGTGCCGGAGCGCCGATCGCGGACGGCGACGCAGAACCCGTCGCGAAAGTGGTACTCGGTGTTGCGTGTAAGATACACGCGGTGGCGCCGCCGCTCGGGCTGCGCGGGGAGGGAGAGGGGGGCCTCGGAGCGCATGGTCATGCACGCACCATGTGGGACATCTCGCGCGCGGGCCAAGTTCAACGGGACGATGCAGGCGCGAGACACGCGCGCTCGACGTCGGCACCCTTGCACGGCTGGGTCGACCCCATTGCACGCCTGCAATGTCGCGTTGTGTGGCGGTGCGACGAGGTGGCGAGATTCTTGTGGCGCGAACTGGCGCGGGTTTTGCTTGCCCGCCCGCGGAGGTACGATGGGTACGCAGGACAATCCGACGAGCGAACTGCACGACGAGGAGATCCCCAGCCGACGCATTACATCGCGCTGCCCGCCCAGTCCCGAGTCGCAGTCGGAGCACCGCGAGCTGCTCGCCGACCTGGACCAAGCGCTGGAGGTGGCCCGACGTTCGATGGCGCGCCTCCGCGTGGGGACTCCCGAGCGCTGAGCTCACCGGGCACGCGCCCGCTCCCCCGCGTCGCGGTCATGCGCACCTCAGAGGTGCATCGTGCGTGGCTCGACCGGGACGTTGAGCCGGAGCTCTCCGAAGCGAATGTCGCTGCGATCGCCGTTGCGCTCCACGAGCGAGGCGAACGCGGGTCGAGCGCGGTCTTTGCCGATGCCGAACGAGAACGAGGCGAGCCCTCGCGCGCGCGGGTCGTGCCCCGGCGTGGACGCCCGCGCGACCGCCTCGAACACGGCGTCGTCGCCGCGCATGAACGCCGAGAGATCGTAGCGCTTGCGCAGGCCCCCGAGCTCACCGCCGAGCATCGCGCGGAGGTCCTCGAGGCCCTCGGACAGGCTGCGGGCGTCGCTCGTGCCCACCGCGCCCTGGCTCGAGCGGTTGCGGTACGCGAGCCCCTCGGGCGTGACCCAGTAGATGACCTCGTCAGGCGGGAGGAGCTCCCATCGCAGACGGTCCGGGAGCACCAGCGTGACGCGCCCTTGCGACGTGACCTTCGCCTTCATGAGGCCGAGCTTGCGAGTCTGTGTGAAGGGGCCGCTGAACGATCGCACGCCCCGCCGCGCCTGCGCGATCTCGCGGAACAGCGCCTCGAGCTGGGCACCGACGACCGGGCGCCGCTCCGCCTCGTCGGCGTGCGCGCGCCCCACCACCGACGCGCACGTGACCCCGGCGAGCCCGGCGAACAGGTCGCGGCGCCGCAAGCGGCCCGCGGTGGCAGAGTCGGGCGAATCGGGCGAATCGGGCGTCATGGCAGGCAACTCGGGCGTCATGGCGGGCGTGGAGGGAGGCGTCAAGGGGTCCTCGGCGGTGCGGCGAGGAGCGGGCCCCCCGCGCGCTTTCGACCCTCGGCGTACGCGCTGGCGTCGTGGAGCAGGGGATCCTCTGGGAGGGGCATCGGTTCTCGGACCGGAGCGGTCCCTTCATTCGTAGCAAGCTCTCGCGACAAATCGAACCCGATGAATCTCCCGGACAAATGGGGCCCAGCGCTCACCCACAGGGTGCGGGCCGTCGTGTCCGCGATGACGCCGTGCGTCGCGATGAGCGCGTCGATGGTGCGCCGGTCACCCAGGGCACACGGGCCCTCGGAGCGGGCGCACGTGTGGTCGCGGAGCATCGCGAGGGTCGAGGTGGGTGTGGCCGAGCGTGCGGGCACGGTGCCCAGGAGCTCGTCTAGGCGCGCGCGCCGCGCGAGCGTGGTCGAGGTCGCGCGCACGGCGCGGTCGCGAGGGTCGTCCTTCAGGGGCCCCTCGAAGTGGTTCGTGAGCGCGACGCGCGCTGAATCGCGAAAGTGGGTCACCACGTGCGCCGCGGTGTGCGGGGCGCGCTCGACCACGGCGAACGAGCCGCGCGCGTCGGCGACGAACACGAGGTGGGAGACCATCACCTCCTGGTCGGCGAGGATCCGCGTCGCCTCCTCGGTCGTGTGCGCGCGCTCGAGGGTCTCGCGCAGCGAGAGCACCACGGGCACGCCGCGGGTCTCGGGCTCGCGCGCGCGCGCGCCGTTCACCGACACGAACACGCCCTCCGCGTTCATGCCCGTGAGCACGCCCACGAGGCCGGGCCACGACACGCTCGCGAACGGGATCGCGCCGGCGGGCTTCACGAAGAACACCGCCTTGTCGCGGTCGAAGACCTCCGCGACGTCGAAGTCGAACGCCCGCGCGACGAGCGTGTGCCCGTCGACCGTGGCGGCGCCGCCCAGGCCGAAGGCCGAGCAGCCGAGCAGCGGCGAGCCTTCGAAGCCGAGCGAGATGTCGTAGAGCGCGTGCAAGAACACCATGCGCTCGTAGGTGGGGAGCCTGCCCTCGTAGGGGTCGGGGGAGAACCGCGCGGCTTGCGCGGCGAGCTCGCGTCGCCGGTGGTCGGGGAAGTTCTTGTCGACGTTGCGGTGCCGCACGCGCCCGAAGTCGAACATCGCCGCCCTCGCGGGCGCGAACGGCACGACCGCCGAGAAGCCAGCCCACACGTCGCGCTCGTTCTCGACCATCGGCCGGTAGAGGAGCGTCGAGTGCTGGGCGCCGATCTCCTCCGGCGTGCCCGAGAGGTGCGCCTCGATCACGCCGCGCGCGCGCGTCGCGCGGCCCGCGCCGGCGGTGGTCATCCCCGCGCTCCCGCCGCGCTCGAGCGCGGGGACCGTGATCGCGGGCGGGACGACCCGCACGAAGACGCCCACGAGGCCGTGCGCGGCGAGCGGCGCCGCGACCAACGCCGCGAGCGCGACGAGCGTCCTCCGGTGTCGCGCGAGCGGGTTCACCGCGCGCTTCCGCGAGGACCGCGCGCGCGGTCTCGCGAGAGCTCGTGGAGGGTCGAGAGCACGTTCACGACGATGCGGGCGGGGTCGCGGACCGAGTCGAAGTGGGTCACGCGGAGCTCGCCGGGCGGGTAGAGGACCGGCACGACGGTCTCCACGAGCGGCAGCCTCGCCTCGACCGCGCGGAGGAGCAGCTCTGACTCGTACGCGTACCCTGGCGCGCGTCCGGCGAGCGCGAGGGTGCGCGCCACCGGGTACCTGCGCAGCCCGCACTGCGTGTCGGCGAGGGGCTGGCCCGCGAACAGCGAGAGAAAGTAGTTCGAGATGCGGTTCGACAGCTGGTTGTTGCGCGGCGCGCCGGCCGCCTCGAGGTCGCGGACGCCGAGCACCAGCGCGTCGGGATCACGCGACGCGTACAGCACCGTCCGCGCCGAGCCGCCCGGGTGCTGTCCGTCGGCGTCGACCGAGAGCGCCGCCGCGTAGCCTAAGGCCCGCGCCGTCGCGAGGCCGGTGCGGAGCGCCGCGCCCTTGCCACGGTTGTCTCCGTGGGCGACCACCGTGCAGCCGAGCGCGTGGGCGAGGGCGCCGGTGCCGTCGGTCGAGCCGTCGTCGATCACGAGGAGGCGCGGGCCCTCCGCCGCCTCGGGCACCTCGCGCCGCAGGTCGTGGACGACGTCGGGGAGGGTCTTGGCCGCCTGGTAGGCCGGGACCAACGTGCACACGGCGAACGGGAGCCCGGGGCGATGCGCTGGCGGCGGAGACACGACAGGCAAGGACGGAGGCGCAGAAGGAGAAGAGGTGGCCATTTCGTTGGGATCAGCGCAGAAGGTGCGAACCTTATCGCAGCCGGCGCCGCCCGCCAGCGCGCACGAGAGGAAGAGAGTCTGCCATGCCGTTTCGTTTGAGCATCCTGCGAGGCCCGCACGAGGGCGTGAGCCGCCGCGAGCTACGGATCCGAATTGAGGCGATGATGCACGTTCGTCAAATCGACAATGACGAAGTATCATTCCTGCTAACTGACGACATACAAATACATAAACTAAATCTTAAATATCGTGGCTTCGACAAGCCGACCGACGTCCTCGCGTTCGCGCTCAGCGAGGGCGAGTTCGGCGGTGTCGCGACGGGGCTGCTCGGCGACGTGGTCGTGTCCGTGCCCACGGCGAGGCGCCAGGCGCGCGAGGCGAGGCGCCCGCTCGTGAGCGAGCTCACCATGCTGCTCGCCCACGGGCTCCTCCACCTGCTCGGATACGACCACCAGACGCTCAAGGAGGACCGCGTCATGCGGAAGGAGACCGAGCGCCTCTGCGAGGCGGCCGAGGCCGCGGCGTCGCCTGCGCGAGGCCCTACGCGGAAGGCTCCGGCGCGCACAAAGAAGAGAAAGTAGCGCCGCGCAATCGCCCAACGGCCGCGCGCGCATCGCGCCTCCACGCCACTGAACGAATGACACTGTGCGACGTCGGCCCCTGTTTTCTCGGGTCTCGTGGTGAGAATTCGCCCAAAACGCGCGAATTTTCCCTTGCGAGGGGTGAATGCCGGATGCTAGCCATGTGTCCAGCCCGAGCAGCTAGGCGCTTTTTTTAGGCTCCCTGCGCGAGGCGAATCGAGTCTTCAGCGTCGGTCCGCTGGCCCCGAGCCCTCGCACCGCGCCCTGAACACGCGAAAGAATCGGTGATTGAGCGCAAAGGTTCCAACAGGAGGAAGCGCAAATGGCTGCAGCGAAGCGGATGACCAAGGCCCAGGTAATTTCGGATATTGCGGAGAGCGCGGAGCTCGACAAGAAGAGCGTATCTCGCGTGTTTGATGGACTGACGGATCTCATCAAGAAGCAGCTCGGCTCCCGCGGCCCGGGCGAGTTCGTGATCCCGGGGCTCCTCAAGCTCAAGTCGGTCAAGAAGCCCGCCACGAAGGATCGTCCGGGCAAGAACCCGTTCACCGGCGAGGCGATCACCATCAAGGGGAAGCCGGCCTCGAAGAAGGTTCGCGCGACGGCCCTCAAGGCCCTCAAGGACCTCATCCAGTGAGCGCGCGAGCGTGACGACGTCACGCTGACGTCGGCACGTTTGGCCGGGCGCCCGTCGTTGACGAGGCGCCCGTCCTCATTTTTGTCGCGCGATCGCGGAGGCCCACGCGTTACGTGAGCGGGCGCGGAGCGATGTCCCCCGTCGCGCGCCGGCGCCTTGGCTTATGGGCTCTTGGCGAGCACTCCGTCGAGGCGCGCGAGGTCGACGATGGCCTGGCTGCCCTCGACGACGACCCACTCGACCGCGTTCCGCATCGCGCGCACCGCGTGGAGCGCCGCCTCGAGGCTCGCGAAGACCCACGAGAGCACCCCGGGCTGGACGTTGTGCCAGCCGAAGACGCACAGCGTCACGCTGGACACCGTCGCGGCGGCGACGGAGAGGAGGCGCACGGGGCGTCGAGCCGGCGGGACGCGGATGTCGTGCGTGACCGCCACCGGGACCATGCCCGACTCGGCGAGGAGGTCGCGCTCCCGCTCGACCTCGCGTTTGACGGGACGCTGACGAAGGTCTCGCGAGGGAGGAGCCGGTGCTGGGCGTCGTGCCGTCGAGGTCATGCGGTCCGTCTCCTTCCGGTGCCGGTGAGCGAGTGTCTATGACGAGAGAAACGCGATCGGTAAAGGAGGAATCGCGGAAAAAAAGTGCCGCGGTGTGTCGGCGCAGCTGCGTCATCGGGGCAGCGAGGCGAAGCGGTGTATCGGACCAGGCGCTGGAGGGCCAACTTCTACGGTGCCGCGTTCCTTCCCGTCGTTCATGGCGAGGCCTCGCCATCGACGTTCGCGCGGCCCTTCGGGGATCACCTGCAGGTTCATGGCGAGCTTCGTCTCGCGCCGGGCGGCTCGCGGTGTCCCGGGCGCGCGTGCGATGCTCAGCCAGCCGTGAGCATGATCGCCGAAAAGCCGTGGCCGCCCCTCCGGCGCCCCGCGCGCCCCGTGTCGCTGGCGGCGCTCGCGCCGATGGTGGTGGTGGCGCTCGGCTTGCTGCTCGCGGTGGCGATCGGCGCGCTCGGGGTCCGTCAGCTCCGGGCCGCTTCGGAGCAGGACGCGCGCGCGCGCGTCGAGGTGCTGTCCGACGTGCTGGCCGCGCGGCTTGGGCCGCTCTCGCCTGCGGGGCGCGAGCGCGCGTTGCGGCTGGCGGTGCGGAGGACGGCCGCCGAGGGCTTCCTGGTCGACGCCGACGGCGTCGTGCTCGTCGACGCGTCGCTCGGCGGGGTCGAGCGGGCGGAGGTGGCCCGGTGGGTCGAGCGGGGCACCGGCGAGACGTCCACGCGGCTCGGGACGGCGTATTTCGTGGCCAGGCGTGTGCGCGCGGGGCCCTGGCTCGTGCTCGTGGCGCGTCGGCCGCCCGCGGCCGAGGGGGAGTCGCGCCTCATCGACTCGCTCATCGCGTTGACCACGCTGCTCGTGTTCGCGGCGGCCGCCGTGGCCTTCGCCGTGACGCGCGATGCGGGTCGAGATATCGACTTCCTGACACGACGGATCGAGGGGATGGCGAAGGTCCGCTCGGCGCCGGCGGGCGAGCTCGTGCCCATCCGCGCGATCGACGAGATCGGCGGCCTCGCGGTCGCGTTCAATCGCCTCGTCGTGCGCTTCACGTCGGCGGAGCGGGCGTATCACGACCACCTCTCGCGAGCGCGCGCTGCGGACCGCGATCGCGCGGCGTTCCTCGCCGCCGTGAGCCACGAGCTGCGCAGCCCGCTGAACGCCATCCTTGGGTTCTCCGACCTGCTCGTGCAAGAGGTCGACGGCCCCCTGTCGGCGGCGGCGCGCGAGGAGGTGGAGCAGATCCGCGGCTCGGGTCAGCACTTGCTCTCGCTCATCAACGACATCCTCGAGTTCTCGGCGATCGAGAGCGGTCAACTCAAGCTCGCGGTCTCCGCCGTCGACGTCGTCCACGTCTGCACTGACGTCGTGCGTGAGGCCCGTCTCTCGCTCGGTGGCCGCCCGATCGAGCTCGAGGTGCGGGGCGACGGTCCGCTGTTCGCGCACGTCGATCCTCGCAGGCTGCGGCAGGTCGTCGGCAACCTCGTGAGCAACGCCGTGAAGTTCACCGAGCGGGGGACCGTCGCGGTCACCCTCGGCGTGGACGGGCGCGCCGTCACGATCGCCGTCTCCGACACGGGGCGGGGCATCGCGCCCGAGGAGCAGTCGCTCGTCTTCGAGGACTACCGACAGGCCACCAACGAGCGCGGGATGCGCCGTGGCTCGGGCCTCGGCCTCGCGATCGCACGACGCCTCGTGCTCGCGCACGGGGGCACCATCCGGCTCGAGAGCGAGATCGGCGTTGGTACGACATTTTTCCTTTCGTTTCCGATGGTTGTCACGCCTTCGGCGCCGCCGCCGTCGACAGGGGGGGCGGCGTGACCGGCCACACGCGCTTTGCGGCGCGCCTGCTCGCGTTCCAGCTCTCCGCGCACGTCGCGGCCTCCGGAGTGGTCGCGGCGCTCGCGCCCACCCTGCTGCTGCTCGACGCGGGGCTGCGCGACGAGCTCGTGCCCGTAGGGATGGTGCTGTTCGTGCTCCTCGGCACCGCCGTGGCGATCAGCGCGCTCGCTTTGACGCGGCCTCTCGCAGGGCTCTTCCGCGCGCAGGATGAGGGCACCGAGCCGGAGTCGGAGGCGGTGCGGGCGCTCCAGCGGGTGCCCTCCCGCCTCACGGCGGCCTACTTCCTCTGCGTCAGCGCGCTCGCGTCGATCCTCGCCGTCACCCGCTCCGCCAAGGCGGACCTCTCGACGCACGTCGCGCTCGCCGCGCTGGTCGTCACGATCGTGAGCGGCGTCTCGCTCGCGAGCTATACGATGCTCCGCTCGCAGGTCGCCGAGGTGATGGCCGAGATCTCCCCGAAGGTGAGCGAGGAGGCCTTCGTGGAGCTGCGCGACGACGCGCGGTCGACGAGCCTCGTCGCCGCCCGGGTGGCGCTCAGCGTCGCCACGCCCGCGGCGCTCGTGGCGGTCGGCGCGGTCCTCCTCGTCTACGCGCACTCGCGCGCCGCCGCGGCCGACGCGCGCGTGAAATGTGCGCTCGCGCTCGCGCGGGCTACGCTCGAGCCCGTGGAGGGGGAGCGGCTCGGCTTCGAGGCCGTTCGCCAGGCCGCCGAGCAGCACGGCTACGCGCTCGCGCTCTCGGACGAGCCCCAGGAGGGCGTGCGCGCCGTGTCCGATCAGCGCGGTGAGATCACCGTGCGCGCGCCCCTCGTCGTCGCGAACGCGAGCGCGCAGTCGGTCGTCGTGCGCTTCGACGCGGGTGAGCCGGGCGCCGGGCTCAGCCTGGTGTTCGCCGTCGCGGGGCTCGGCATCGGCTTCGCCCTGATGTTGGGCAGTCGCCTCGGCTCCGCCCTCTCGCACGATGTCGAGGTCGCGCGGCTGCAGGTCGAGGCGATGGGCGCGCGCGACGTGCTCCGGGGCCTGCGGGTGCGCAAAAAGGCCACGTTCCGCCCCGTGCGCGCGATGACGGACGCTATCGAGCGCCTGGGCACGATCTTCCGTGAGTTCGCCTTCGCGCAGGAAGACGCCATCGTGGCGAAGCGGCGGGTCGAGCAGACGCGTGGCCTCTTCCTCGCGTCCATGAGCCACGACCTCAAGGCGCCGCTGAACGCGGTCCTCGGCTTCGCGGAGCTCGTCAAGCGGCAGCCCCTCACCGACGGCCAGCGAGAGAGCCTCGCCATCATCGAGCAGCGCGGGCGCGAGCTCTTGCACCTCGTGCGCACCATCCTCGACGCGTCCCGCGCCGACGCCGGGGCCCTCGACCTCACGATCGAGGAGGCCCGCGTCGAGGATCTCGTGAGCGCCGCGGTCGCGGACGCGCGCGAGCTCGAGGGGTCACGCATCGTCGCGGAGCTGCAGCCGGATCTCCCACGCGTCACCGCCGACGGCGCGCGGGTGGCGCAGGCGCTCACGCTCGTGCTGCTCTCGGCCGCGCGCCTCGGGAGCAAGGGGGTGCGACTCCGGGCGCTGTCGCTCACCGAGGGCCGCGTGCGCGTCGACGTGGAGTCGCAAGGGCTCGCGAGCGCGCTCACGCCGGAGGAGCGAGAGGCCCTGTTTCGCGCCTTCGAGCACGCCGAGAGCGCGCGCAACATGGGGAGCCTGGGGCTCGGGTTGTCGCTCGCGCGCGCCATCTTGCGCGCCCACGGCGGAGAGCTCGAGGCTCAGTCGAGCGGCGAGTTCGCCACGCTCTTTCGCTTGGAGCTGCCCGTCGTCGCGTGCCCACCGCGTGAGTCGATCCCCTCGGCCAGGTGGGTGCGGTAGCGCGGTAGCGCCCCCACGTCCCCACGTGTGCTCCGTCGGTGGGCGTCGAGTCGTTGTAGTCCGCAGGCTTTTCCCGCCCGCGCCCTACACGCGGCGGGACGGCAGGCCGAGGTGGGCGCGCGCCTGCTCCGGCTCGAGCGGCGTCCGGCCGATGCTGCGCGCGTACTCGGCGGCGCGCGCCACGAGGGGCGCCGAGCCCTTCGCGAGCACGCCCTTCTCCAGGTAGATGTTGTCCTCCAGGCCGACGCGCGCGTGACCGCCGAGCCGCATCGCGAGCTCGGTCATCGGGCGCTGATGACGCCCCACGGCGGCTACGGCCCAGGTCGCGTCGGGCGGGAGCCGCGCGACGAGGGTGCGCAGGTTCTCCTCGCTGGCGCCGATCGCCCCGGCGATGCCGAGGACGAACTGGAAGTGGTACGGCGCGGAGAGCAGGCCCTCCTTCGCGAGCGCGAGCCCCTCCTCGACGTGGCCGACCTCGTAGCACTCGAGCTCGGGGACGCTGCCTGCGTCGCGGATGAGCCGCGCGAGCCCGCGGATGTCCGGGCGCGTGTTCACGAACACGTCGTCGCCGAAGTTCACCGTGCCGAGGTTCAGCGTCGCCATCTCCGGGCGGCACCCGAGCGGTCCGGCGCGCTCGGCGATGCTCATGCCCACGGCCCCGCCGGTGGAGGTCTGCACGATGCAGTCGGTCTTCTGCGTGATCGCCTCGATCGCCTCGGCGAAGCGCTCGCGCGCCTGGGTGGGGGAGCCGTCGGCGTCGCGCACGTGCAGGTGGATGACAGCGCACCCGGCCTCGCGGCAGCGGGCCGCCTCGTCGGCGATTTCCTGAGCAGTGATAGGTAGATAGGGCGTCTGGTCGCGTGTGACTTCGGCGCCCACGATCGCGGCGGCGAGGACGAGCTCGCGCCGCTCGGTGCCCGGGCCGAGCTCCCGCGGCGATCGCGCCGCGAGGACGCCAGAGGGCAGGGCCTTCTGGCGCTGCAGCTCCTTCGGCACCACGCAGGTGCCGACCGCGCGGCACACGACGACGGGCTCGGCGAGCAGCTCGGCCGCGCTGGCGGGGACCCCCGGGCGCCGAATGTTGGTGACGACCTTGCGCGCCTCGAAGCGCATGCGACGGCTCGTGTTGCCGACCGACAACAGCTCGCACTCGACCTCGATGTAGTCGCCCGCGAACACCGGCGCGAGGAACTCGACGCTCTCGTAGGCGCGGAAGAGGCCCTCGTCGCCGTCGAGGCGGATGAGCAGCTCGGTGGCGACGTCGCCGAAGAGCCCGAGCATGCGGGCGCCGTCGACGAGCTCGCCGGCGTAGTGGGCGTCGTGGGCGGAGAGGCGGAGTCGGAGCGTGACGAGCATGCCCCTCGCTTACCACACCCTCGCCGCGTCCTGCCGCCTGCCGGGCCGGTCGAAACCCGTCGACGGGCGGTCGCAAGCCTTCGTCCGCTGCCGGTCGCTCGCGCCGGCCGCGCGCTACCCTGAGTGAGCGAGCCGCCGACCATTCTGCTCTCCGGCCCGCCCGCCGCCTCCCGCCCACGACACATTGCGGCGTGGGGGGCTCCGTGATAGCGAAAGGCTTCCCCCCGTGCCCGTGCCCGTGACCGAACCCATCGTCGTCGAAGCCCGAAATCTCCCGTCCCACGTCGGGATCATCATGGACGGGAACGGTCGGTGGGCGCAGATGCGCGGCCTCGATCGCGCCGACGGCCACCGCGAGGGCTCCCTCTCCGTGCGTCGCGTCGTCCGCGCTGCGCGCCGCCTCGGACTGTCGGCCCTCACCCTCTACGCCTTCAGCGAACAGAACTGGGCGCGCCCGGGCGAGGAGGTCGACGCCCTCTGGGTGCTGCTCCGCGAGTTTCTCGTGTCGGAGCGCGACGAGCTGCTCGACAACGGAATCCGCTTGAACGCGATCGGCAACATCGGGCGCTTGCCCGGCATCGTCCGGGCCGTGCTCGACCCGCTCCGCCAGGAGAGCGCCAACAAGACCGACATGACGCTCACCCTGGCGCTGAGCTACGGCGGCCGCGAAGAGATCGCGCAGGCCGCGCGGGAGCTCGCCGCGCGCGTGGCCGCGGGCGAGTGTTCTCCCGAAGAGATCACGGCCGACGCGCTCCACGGGCTCATGCCGAGCCTCACCGTGGGCGACCCCGACCTCGTGATTCGCACGGGGGGCGAGCACCGCATCTCGAACTTCTTGCTCTACGGGCTCGCCTACGCCGAGCTCTACTTCGAGGATGCCCTCTGGCCCGACTACCAAGCCGAGCACCTCTACGCGGCGGTCGCGAGCTACCAGCAGCGCGAGCGGCGTTTTGGCCTCGTGGGTGCGCCCGCGCCCGCGATCGCGAGCGCGCTCGACGAGGTCCGGCTCGCGGGCTGACGCGGTGCCAGCGGTGCGAGGCCGTGGATGCGGTCGCGTGAGGCCGTGACGCCATACAGGGCCGCCGGGGTGCGCGCCGGCGACGTCCCCTCGACGCTGGCGCTCGTGTCGACCACGCTCGCCATGGAGGACTACGGGCACGAGAACGGCAAGCAGGCCGCGTTTTTCGCCGCGGTCTCGCTGGCGCTGTGCGGTCTCGCGCCGCCCACGGTCGCGTTGCTCGGCGTGCTCGTGCTGGGCGGGGTCCTCTTCGCCCTGAGAAAGCGGCGTGAGCGGCGGCTCTCACGCGTGAAGCTCACCGCCGTCTCGCAGGTGCTCACCCTCGAGTGGCCGAGCGGCGCGACGGTGCAGATCCCGTTCGCCGAGCTTCAATCCGTCGGGCTCGCCGAGGAGGACGAGCCTGGCTTTCTCGTCGGCGGTGGCCACGGAGTGCGCGGCGTGCTGATGGAGTCTGCGCGGGGGCGCGCGCACATCGTGTTTCGCACGCGCTCACGAGGGGCGAGCGCCACGCCGCTGCTCGAGCTGGCCGTCTCGCAGAGCGAGTGCTTCGAATGGCTCCCGCTCATCCGCAGGTTTCTCCTGTCGGCGGGGTGGACGCCGCCGGCTGAGCGACCGGGAGAGCCGCCGGCCGATCTCTCACCGCCAGCCACGTGAAGAGGGCCATGCCCGCGCCGTCGGCGAGCAGATCGAACGGGTCGCAGTGGCGCCACGGGATCCACGCCTGCGAGAGCTCCTCGAGGGCCGTGAGCAGGAACGCGAGCGCCACGAAGGCGGGCACGCGGCCGCCGGTTCCGGGGACCGACGGGGCGGGGAAGACCCGCGCGACGAAGAACCCGAGAAGTCCGAACATGCCGAAATGACACACCTTATCGCCGAGCGGCAGCGACGTGATGAGCCCCACGGGCTCGCGGAGGTTGCCCGAGTCGTCGAGGACGATCGCGACGAGGATGATCGAGAGCACGACCGCGAGGCCGAGCCGCGCGCGTGCCGGGCCGGTGGGCGAACCGTCGCGGAGACCACGGAGGACGGCGAGGGAGAGCGAGCGTCGCTCGCGGAGGTGGAGGGCCATGCCGCACTGTGCGCGAGCCACGCGCGCGGGCGACCGCGCAGGCCGCGAGCGGTCGGAGGGGGCGGGCGAGCGGCGCGCGCGCGCGTGGGGCCGGCAGGCAGAAGGCGACGGACGGCGCGGCGGGAGTCACGCGGTTGTCCGGCGGGCGGCGCGGGAGTCGTGCTATTCGGTGGGATCCGCATGGCTGAGCCCGCCGCAAAGAGCGAGACCGTGAGCCCCAACCGGAACCTAGCGGTCCGCGCGACGACCGCGCTCGTGGGGGTGCCGCTCATCTTGCTGCTGCTCCTCAAGGGCCCCTCGTGGGGCTTCTACATGCTCGTGCTGCCCGCCTCGATCATCGGCGCCTACGAGCTGTTCTCCATGACCCACCCGGGCGATCGCCCCTCGCAGGCGATGGGCGTCGCGATGACGGTGGGCGCGTCGCTCGGCACCTACTTCGGCGTGAAGGACCCGCGCGTGCTGCTCACGACCTTGCTCGTGGTCAGCATGTTCGGGCCGCTCTCGACGCTCATCCGCCTCGGCGACATCAAGACCGCGGCGCTGCGGGCCTCCGCCATGAGCATGGGGCCGCTCTTCATCGGGAGCTCGCTCGCCCTCATGGGGGTGATGAAGCGCGATCTCGGGGCGCGTGGCCCGGGGTTCGTGCTGCTCACGTTCTTCTTCGCGTGGATGAGCGACACGGGCGGGTATTTCGCCGGGCGCTTCCTGGGCAAGCACAAGCTCTACGAGGCCGTGTCACCCAAGAAGACCGTGGAGGGCGCGATCGGCGGCCTCGCGGGTGGCCTCTTCGGGATGTTCCTCACGCGCGCCGTGCTGCTGCCCGATCTGCCGTTGCTCCACGGGGTCCCGCTCGCGCTCGGCGCGACGGCGCTGGGGCAGGCCGGCGATCTCGGCGAGTCGGTCTTGAAGCGCTCCACGGGGGTGAAGGACTCCGGCGCGATCGTGCCCGGCCACGGCGGCATCCTCGATCGGGTGGACGCGCTGATGATGACCTCGGTCGTGGTCTATCTCTACGTCGTGTGGACGACGTGACGGTCGACGAAGAGCGGCGAGTTGCCCTATTCAGGTGCCTTCACTCGAGTCGGCACTCCTATTCAGGTGCCTTCACTCGAGTCGGCACTTTTAGACGGTCCCCCGGATCAATACGCGATTCTGTGGTTCTATCGTTCATTCGAGCCAATTCGCCTGGAGTTGTCCCGAATCTCTGTGAGATCGCCCACCAACTGTCGCCGTCCTTCACGGTGTAGTAGGGCACGGTCGCCGAAGGCGCGGGCGGCGGGGAAACCGGAGCGACCACCGGTTCCGCGCGCTCGGGCCTCGAAGGCTGCGAAGGGCCCGTAGCCGACAAAGCGACCCACCAGGGCACCGCGACCGTAGCGCCGCAAAGAAGCGTGGCATGAACGAATTGTTTGCCGAGCGTCACCGCCGGACCCCCCTCAATCTTCCCGACGTATCCAGCGGGATTCGCGTGGGAAATCCCGTCATCAATGACCCGAACCACGTCGGCCGCCCAGCGCTCATTTCCCGATTTCACGGGATCGAATTCGCGGCCGCTAGCGGACCGAAGGCGCACGATGTACTTCGGTGTACGTCGAAAATCCCGTGCAACGACGAGAGCGAGCGCGCTGCCCGCCCCAATGATGACGATCGTGTTGGGATGCACATCCATGGCGGCGCGCACGATGCCGATAAGAATTGAAGCCACAAATGCCATGGGTGCAAGCAGCAAGAGGAAGTGGTTGCGACC